>JALHTD010000413.1 GCA_022865555.1 Thermoanaerobaculaceae bacterium
CCCACGTTGCCGCTGCGGCCCTGGCTGCGCCCCCGGCCACCGTCGTGCGCGCCCCTGGAAAGCACGCCGAGGACACCTGCACGGCCTGCCACCTTACCCTCGATGACGCCCGCCTGCGTGCTCCTGCGCAGCTGGCGAACAGCGACATCCACCACACCCAAGGGATCACCTGCGCCGGCTGCCACGGCGGCGATGCGGGCTCGGAAGACCCTGCGGTCGCCATGAACGCCGCCAAGGGCTTTGTGGGCAAGTTCGGCCGCCGCGCGATCGCCGAGATGTGCGGGTCGTGCCACTCCGATCCAACCTTCATGCTGCGCTATGCACCCAACATCCCCACGGACCAGCTTGCGCAGTACCGGACCTCCAAACACGGACTCGCGCTCGCCAAGGGCGACACCAACATCGCTGTCTGCTCCTCCTGCCACGGCGCCCACGGTGTGTTGCAGGTCAACGATGCCCGGTCTCCCGTCTACCCGACCCGCATCGTGGAGACCTGTGGGCGCTGCCACGGTGACGCCGCGCTCATGGCCCGCTACGGGATCAAGGGGAACGAGATCGCCGAGTACAAGCAATCGGTCCACTACGCCGTCCTCGTCAAGAAGAACGACCTCTCCGCACCGACGTGCAAGTCCTGCCACGGTGCCCACGGTGCCACCCCGCCCGGGGTCTCCTCGGTCTCCAACGTGTGCGGCACGTGCCACCCCACACACCGGGAGCGTTTCGACCTCTCCCCCCACAAGGACGCCTTTGCCGCCCTCCAGGAACCCGGCTGCGAGAGCTGCCACAGCAACCACGCCATCCTCCACCCGACGGACGGCTGGATAGGGGTGGGCGAGAAGCAAGTGTGTGGCAACTGCCACTCCGCCGGAGACACGGGTGCTACGGCGGCCTCCGCGATCTCGGGTGCGCTCGAAAAAGCCACGGCTACCATCACCGGCGCTCAAGGGCGGGTCGACCGTGTCAAGCGGGCCGGGATGCTGATGGACGACGCCGACGTCAAGCTCGAGGAAGCCCACCAGTCGCTCGTCGTTGCGCAGGTCGAGATTCACACCGTCAACCCCGCCCGCGTCGAGGACCAGACCAAGGCAGTGCTGGCCGCGAGCGGCGCCGCGGACACGCTGGCCGCGAAGGCCGAGGCCGAGATCCGCTACCGCCGCACCGGACTGTTCATCTCGCTGGGCGTGATCGCCCTTGCACTGGTGGCGCTGATCATCAAGATCAGGGCGATGGAGCGCTGAGCGCTATCCACCACCCCGCACCGCTCGTGGGCGGCGGCACCGGCAGCGGGACCACGACGAGACCGAGGCTTCGCGCCATGCGGGCAACGGTTACCGTGGATGTCGGGAGCAGCCAGGTGGCCTCGAGCGGCGCGTCGGTCGCGCCGCCGACGACCCCCGCGAGCATGCGAACCCTCCGGCCGACACGCTCGAAGACCCGGACGTGAACGGCACCCTCGTCCAGCGGACGAGTGCGCACGACGGGCCCTGCGACCGCCAGCGCCCCGGCGTCCTCCCCCTGGAGCAGCACCAGCCCGCCCGGCCGAACCAGTCGCATCAAAGCGCCGAGACCCTCGCGCTGGAGTGCGCGACTCGGCAGCAGCGAAAATGTGTTGCCCAGGCAGAGCGCCGCGTCGAAGATCCCTTCCCGGAGCGGGGGGGCCGCGAGAGCCCCGCCGACCACCGCCGACGCGAACTGCCCGGCGAGGGCCGCGAGCGCGGCGTCGAAGCCAACCCCGTCCACCCCCAACTCGCGCAGGAGACGCAGGTGAAAACCCGCGCCGCAGCCCGCGTCCACGACCTTGCGCCACCCGAAACCCTGCACCAGTGCCTGCCAGAACGGACGTTCGCGCTCGGCGCGCGCTTGCTGCGGCAGCGCCGCTGCCACCGCAGCCCATGACTCGCCCGGACCGACCCGGCTACTTCTTGCCATGGGACTGCACGAGTGCCGTGGTGTCCGGCCTCTTCTCTGCGGCGGCCATGCCGCCCACGTGGGTGTAGAGCGGCGAGTCGATCTCCTGCAGGCGGCGCGCGTACTCTCCCTCGGAGACGACCCCGCGCCAGTGGCCGTTCACCCGGAACGCCACCGTGATGCCCAGGTAGATTCCTACGGCGAGCCCCACGGCGGCTGCGGGGCGCAGCAGCCAACCGCCCGCAGGGCGGGGTGTGCGCACCGCCAGACAATCCCTCACCGGGCAGACGGCCACGCAGTCCTGGCAGGACGTGCACTCAACCGACGCCATTCGAGTCAAGGCGTGCACCGGTAAGCGTGCGGGGCACACCTTGGTGCACTTGCGGCAGTCGATGCACGTGCCCGCGTCGCGGGCCACCTTGAGCGGGGCGAGGCGCCCGAGAATGCCCAGGAGCGCACCGTACGGGCACAGGTAGCGACACCAGAGATCCCGCACCAGCACAGAGCCGATCACCACCACACCCAGCACCGCCACGGTGAGCCGGGATGGGTGAGCGAAGAAGAGCAGCATCTTGGTATCCGCCACCCTGTTGTAGGGGCTGTCGAGGAAGGCGCGCACTCCGGGCAGGTCGAGGGCGACCCAGGCCGCCCAGAGGAAGAAGACGAGCAGCACGTACTTGAGGGCCCGCAGCGGGACGTCGAGCCAGCGCGGGAGCAGCCAGGTCCTGCCGAGCAGGCGCACGCCCAGCCGCCCGAGACCCTCCGAGAGCGTGCCCACCGGGCAGACGTGGGAGCAGAAAGACTTCGCCACGAGTGCGCTCATCGCAAGCACCGCGACCAGGATCGCGAGGCCGGCCGGGTGGACGGGGTGAACCCCCCCTCCGGCGAGCGCGAGGCGCAGCGACATCAGCGCCGAGATCGGGAGGAACCCTTCGACGCCGGCCGGGCGCGAGACCGGGGGCACGTTTCCGGCGGCGTGTGCGAGCGCCCACAGGGTGAACTGCACCCCCAGCCATACCATCAGCAGCAGGAACGCGACCTGCACCAGGCGGCGGGTGCGGATCACTGGCAACGTTTTCGAACGGCGCATCCACGTCTCCCGCAAACAACCTACGGCGGAACGCACGCTGCGGCCTTGACCGCGGTCAAAACGGTACGTTTCCTTGACGCTGCCATGCGTTGCCCGCGCCGGCGTCATGCCTCGCCGTCGGGGAGGTCGACCTCGGGGGCCGGCGCATGCTCCACCCCTTCCTCGGCCTGCCCGTGCGCGGCGACCACCAGGGCGACTCCTCCAAGGATAACCGGCATCGCCACCCACTCGGTCAGGGTGACCCGTTCACCTGCGAACGCCACGCCCAGTGTCATCGCGATCACCGGGTTCACGTACGCGTAGCTGGTGGCGACCGCCGGCCGCACCCGGCGCAGCAGGTAGAGGTACGCCGAGAACCCTACCCACGAACCAAACACCACCAGGTACGCGAGCGCCAGCAGGGGCCGCGCAGGCACCGCGTGCGGCACCTTCTCGCCTATCGTCACGCTCGCCAACAACAGAAGGCCGCCACCGGCAAGCATCTGGGCCGCCGAGGCCATCAGGCCCGCCGGGAGGTCGAGGTGCCGGCTCCACATCGAGCCCAGCGCCCAACTCATCGTGGCCACCAGCAGCGCCACCGCCCCGGCCGGGCTGGCCCGCAGGTTCCCCTCGAGGTTGAGTAGAGCGACGCCCGCGAAACCCACCGCGAGCCCCACCCACTCCAGGCGGCGCGGCCACTGCCCCCACAGGCCGGCGAAGATCGCCGACCACAGGGCGACCGTCGCCACTCCCCGTGCGGTCAGCCCCGAGGCGACCCACTGCTCGGCCATCACCACGCCGCCGTTGCCGCCGAGGAGCAACAACCCGCCCACCAGCGCCGCGCTCCCCCACTGTTGGCGGCGAGGGGCCGGCGCGCCGCGGAGCCGCAGCACGAGGTAGAGCACGCCCCCGGCAAGGAGAAATCGCAGGCCGGCCATCAGGAACGGCGGGAACCCCTCGAGGGCGATGCGGATCGCGAGGTAGGTGGAGCCCCACACCACGTACACGGCGAGCAGCGCCAGCACCACCAGCCACCCGAACTTTGCTGAGAACGAGTCTCTTAGCACCCGCCGCAGTGTAGCGGCTCGCGGTGCCGGAGTACACGCCCCGGGTCAGGCGAACACCCGCGCGGAGATGACCTCCGCGGCCCTGGTCCCGATGGCTTCCGGGAACCCCATGGCCAGCAGCTGCCGGAGGTTCTTCTCGATCGGGTTGGGGAGGTGCAGCAGCGCCAGGTACTCCTCAAGGGAGAGGTCCTTGAAGACCCCTGGCGGCATGTCGCTCACCGGGACCGGGTAGTCGCTGCCGAGGATCATGCGCTCGCCCGGGATGCTCTCCAGCACCCTGTCCACCGTGCCGATGCGACAGATCAGGCACATCGCCGAGACGTCCGCATAGAGGCGCCAGCGGCCGTTCCTCTCGGCCTCCCGCATCATGGCCGCCAGATCGCCGAGGTGATCGTCCTGGAACGGGAACACGCGCATGGCGCAGTGCGCGGCGATCACGGTCACGCCGATGTCGAGGGCTCGCCGCAGCCGCCGCGGGTCGCCCAGACGCTGGTGCTCGTCCACCGGCCGCGGCACCGGAAGCGTGTTCTCGGGGCCGGTGTGGCAGAGCAGCGGGACCCCTCGCTCCGCGAGCGTCTCGTAGAACCAGTCGTGGCGCGGATCCCCGACGTCGATGAGCTGCGAGTTTGGGAGCAGCTTCACGAGGGCCGCGGGCGGATCCCCTTCCAGACAGCGCTCGAGTTCGTCGCGCCCCTCGACGGGACCGCGGTTGGGGTTCACCGAGGCCCCCACCAGCACCTTGGCGTTGGCCTTCGCGAGCGTGCGCACGTACTCGTTGCTCACCACCAGATGGCTGTGCTCTTCAAGGAGCTTCCCGTCCTCACCGTATGCGGCGTCGAGGGCGAGCAGCACGCCGTAGTCCACGCTCGGCGCGCCATTCAGCGCCCCCAGGATGTGGCCACGGATGGTGCCGTCGAAGTCCCGGCGCAGCGCACTGCGCTTCACCCGATCGGCCAGGAGCATGTAGATGAAGGCGGGCTCGCGCTCCATCTCGCGGGAGACCTTGCACCCCGGCTCGTTCTTGGCCGCGATGTGAACGTGGATGTCGATCACCGGGGGCATGGTCTCGGTACTCGCTTCTGCCGCGGGATCACGATCTCGTGCGAGAGGGCCGCGCTGAGCTCCGTGGACACGCTACATCGCGATTCTCCCGCCGTCCGGAGACGAGCGTCAAGACGCCCGCACCGAAGAAAGCGTAATCGCCAGCGGCCGGACTTCCAGCCCGACGTTTCGATAGCCGGCGCTGATGCGGGCCATGCGGTCAAAGCTTCGCGACGATCGCCTTCGCCATGTCCACGGTCGAGGAGGAGCCGCCCATGTCGTACGTCCGCACCTTGCCCTCCGCGATCACAGCGGCGACGGCCGTCTCGAGCCGCTCGGCCTTCTGCTTCTCGCCGAGCCAGTCCAGCATCATTCTGGCCGCCAGGATCGTCGCGATCGGGTTCACCTTGTTCTGGCCCGCGTACTTGGGTGCGGAGCCGTGCGTCGGCTCGAACACCGCCAGCTCCTCGCCGATGTTCCCCGAGCAGCCGAACCCGAGGCCGCCCACCATCTGCGCACACAGGTCGGACACGATGTCCCCGAACATGTTGGTCGCCACCAGCACCCCGTACTTGTCGGGGTCTTTGAGCAGCCACATGCAGATGGCGTCGATGTTCGCGTCATCCATCTGGATCCCCGGGAACTCCTTCGCCACCTGCTTTCCGATCTCCAGGAACAGCCCCTCGGTGGCTCGCACCACGTTGGCCTTGTGGATCACCGTGACCTTCTTGTACCCGTACCTTGCGGCGTGCTCGAATGCGGCGCGGATGATGCGCTCCGAGCCCTTCTTCGTGTTGATCTTGCAGGTGATGGCGTACTGGTCGCCCGGAAGGTCGGCGAAGTGGGCGAACGGTTTGGCCAGCTCCTTCAGGATGTCGCGCAGCTTGTCCGGGACCGGCGAGAACTCGACTCCGGAGTAGAGGTCCTCCGTGTTCTCGCGGAACACCACCAGGTCGATTCCGTTGCGGTAGTTGAGCGAGTTGCCGGGGTACGCCTTGCACGGGCGCAGGCAGACGTAGAGGTCGAACAACTGCCGCATGCGCACGATCGGCGACCGGTACACGAGGCCCTTACCCTTCAGTTCGGGAACCAACTCCGCCTCCGCGGCCTTGACCGGCTTGGAGGTGATCGCCCCGAACATGGCCGCGTCCACGTTCTTCAGGAGCTCGATGGTGCGCTCCGGGAACGCGTCCCCTTCGGTGCGCCAGAACTCCCAGCCGATGTCGCCGTGGACGTACTGCGCATCCAGCTTGAGTGCGTCCAGCACGAGGCGCGCGGCCTCCATGACGTCGTTGCCGATCCCGTCTCCGGGCAACCAGGCGATGCGGTACGTGGGCATCTTCGGAGCTCCTCCGGGTTCGTTTGTTCCACCCGTCATCGGGGTGCGGTCGCTCGCCTTAGCGAGAGGGCAGCTCCCGCGGCGCAGGGCCGTCGTAGGTGCAGGCCTGTTGGTCGATGCGCCGCATCGGCTTCTCGCGCCCCAACTCCTCGGCCACCTGCGCTATCCAACCGGCGGTCCGGGCCAGGATGAAAAAGCCGTTGGCCAGCTCCGGGGCGAACCCGAGGTCCGCGAGGACCGCGGCGATCGCCCCGTCGACGTTGAGCGGCAGCGGCTTGCCGGAGGCAGCGAGCGCCGCAACGATCGCCTCGGCCACCGCGACGCTCGGCCCGGCCGCCCCGGCTTGCCTCGCAAGCACGAGCAGGCGGTGGGAGCGCGGGTCGTCGGTGTGAATCCGGTGCCCGAAACCGGGGAGCCGCCTTCCCGCCGTCTTCTCCTCGGCCATGAGCGCCTGCGCGACCGCCCCGGCGCTCTCACCGGCCTGCACCCGGGCGGCCCCGCGCGCCAGCAGGCGCATGCAGTCCTCGACCGCGCCGCCGTGGTGACGGTTGACCGCGAGGGCCCCCGCCGCAATGCAGGCGTTGAGGGGCGCACCGGTTGTCGCGGCGTTGCGCACCGAGAGCGTCGAGGGCGGCGTGACGCCGTGGTCGATCGAGGCCACCAGCATCGCCTCCATCAGGCTGCCAACAGCGGCGCCGGGGAGCTCGCCGCGCAGCACGAGGTAGACGGCTTCCCCAAAGGAGACCCTTCCCATCAGCTCTTCGAGGCGGTACCCGCGCACCCTGATCTCGTTGGGCGCGATCGAGGTCACCGCACTCGCCCACCCCTTCTCAGCCATCGTCATCCCTCCAGAACCCCGGCCACCGCGGCCGGCAGCGCGTCGAAGGCGTCCACCACGGTGGCGCCCGCCTCCCTCAGCGCGGCCACCTTCCCCTCGTGGGTGCCGCGCCCGCCCTCCACGATCGCGCCGGCGTGCGAGAAACGCACCCCCGAGGTTGCGGCGCGGCCGCCGATGAACGCCACCACCGGCTTGGTGACCTTGCCGTTCACCATCATCTCCGCCACCTGCTCCTCCTGTGAGCCGCCGATCTCGCCGAACATCGCGATGCAGGAGGTCTCGGTGTCCTCCTGGAAGAGGCGGACCACGCCCGGCAGCGGGAGGCCCACGATGCCGTCGCCGCCGACGTGCACCAGGGTGGACAGCCCGACGCCGGCCCGCGAGAGGTAGTACCCGGTGGATGACGTCATGCCGCCGGAGCGCGAGACCACACCCACGTGGCCCGGCTTGAACCACGCGCGGGCCGACTCCGCCCGGCCCCCGATCATCCCCAGCACGCCCTTCCCCACCGAGAGGACGCCCAGGGTGTTGGGGCCGAGAAAGCTCACCCCTGCACGTTCTGCCGCGCGCGCGATCTCAAGCACGTCCCACACCGGAACCCGATCACCCACCAGAACCGTGAGAGGGATGCCCGCCGCGATCGACTCGAGGGCCGCGTCCTTGACCAGCGGCGCCGGCACGAAGATCACGCTGGCGTCGAGCCCCCCGTGCGCCTCCACCGCCTCCAGCACCGTGTCGTAGACCGGGACACCGTCAACGGTCTCCCCGCCGCGCCCGGGTGTGCAGCCTGCGACCACTTTAGTCCCGTAATCACGCATGAGCTTCGCGCGGGCGCGCCCCTCGCGACCGGTGATCCCCTGCACCACCACGCGTGTGCTCTCGTTCACGAGGATGGCCATGCCCTACTCCAGCCCCCGCGTTCTGCGATAGTCGTCGAGGCCGGGCACAGGCAGGCGGACGTGTCCGCCGCCCGCACCCAGGGCTCGACAGTCCACCTCGCACGCCAGGCACTCGGTGCAGCGGCCGCGCTGGGCCTCCTCGAGGGTGACCTTGAGCACCGGCATTCCGTCCTCGGAGAGCTGGAGGATTTGCGGGACACACGCCGACACGCAGGCCTTGCTCTCGCATCGCGCGCACACCGCGTGGTCGTAGGTGATCTCGCCGGTGGGCGTCGCAAACGTATAGGGCTTGACCGCGGCCCTCGGCTCACGCTGCGGCAGCCGGGCCGCCGTCGCGGAGGACCTTGCGATCAGCTCCGAGAGATGCTGCGCGCAGGTGTCCACGGGCGTGTCCTTGCCGTAGCACTCCACGGGTACGCCGAGCCCCTTGGTGAAACCCGTGAGGATCTCGATGGCCTTCTCCTCGCCGTTGCCGCCGAGGCGCACCACCGCAGGAACCGCGAGCGGCTCTTCCAGGAACGCCTTCACGAGTCCGCGTGCCGAGTGAAACTGCTCCTGCGAGGCGACGCCGGAGCCGGTTCCGAAGTAGCCGTCAACGCCCGGCTGCGAGAGCAGGATGCGCGCGGCCCGGTAGACCTTGGAGGCCGGGGGGTTGCCGGAGGTGTCGCAGAAGTTGGCGACAACGAAGCCGTGCCTGGCCAGGGCGTCCATCCCCATCATCGAGCCGCCGCCGCCGGCGCCGTGGAACGCGACCACCTTCTGCCCTCGCGAGAAGCCGTCGCGCATCTGGAGGAAGTAGAACGTCCCGCGGTAGTCGTCCTTCTCGACGTCCCACGCAATGCGCTCGAGAGGAGTGGGCGGGTGGCCGAGCTCGCGGGCCACCTCGATGCCGAGCTCCGGGTGGCGAAAGACTGCGGCGTCGTCCACCGTGATACGGCAGTCGAGTGCCACCACGCGACCGTCGTCGGTGAAGACAAGCGGGTTGATCTCGGCGGCGCGCGCCTCGACCTGCCGAGCCACGCCGGCAAGCCGCACGCACGCGTCGGCGAGCTTGCGCTGCTCCTCGCCGTGCACCGCGACGCGCCGCCAGAGCTCGCGGGCCGCGTGCTGCGCCAGCCCCTCCACGACGTCCAGGGGAAGCTCTGCCACCGCGTCGGGGTGCTCGCGGGCGGTCTCCTCGATCCCGGTGCCGCCGCGGGCAGAGATCAGCAGCACCGGGCAACGCCGGCGATCGTCGAGGATGATGCCTGCGTACCGCTCGGCTTTGACGGCCACGCGCTGTTCAACCAGCACCTCGGTGACCGGGAAGTCGCCCACCTGCGTCGCCAGGATCGCGGCCGCGGCCTGCTCCGCGTCCTCCACCGACTCCACGAAGCGGATCAGGCCCTTGCCCGCGCGACCGGTGGTCCACGCCTGCGCCTTCACCACGACCGAGCCGCCAAGACGCCCGGCGGCCGAAGCGGCCTCCGCGGGGGTGCGGGCGACCTCTCCGCGCGGGACGGCGATCCCCGCGGCGGCCAGCACCTGCTTTCCCTGAAACTCCGCAAGACGCGCCACGAACGCTCTCCTCCCGGGGTGTGGGCGCGCGGCACGCTACGCGAACGTCGCATACGTGTCAAGCAAGGAACGCGGTAAGATACGGTACGCGAAGCAGGGAGGGAGCATGCCTCACGAGTCCTCCGTTCCAGGTTCCTGCTACTTCTACTACCCGCGCCTCGTGTGCGTCGTGGGTGTGCGCGACGAAGCCAAGCACACGACCAACTTCACGCCCGTGGCCTGGACGACGCCCCTCTCCTCCGACCCTCCGCTGTTCGGGATCTGCCTCTCCCCAAGCACCTACAGCCACCAACTGGTTCTGAAGACCGGAGAGTTCACCGTCAACTTTCTCTCGCACGAACACGCGGCGCTCGCCGAAGCCCTGGGCAAGCTCTCTGGCCGGGACACCGACAAGGTCAGGGCCCTCAAGCTCGAGCTGGAGCCCGGTCAGACGCTCTCGACGCCCTCGCTGGCCGTTGCATACGCCTGTGCCGAGTGCGTGCTGCTCGAGCGCCACCACGTGGGCGATCAGACCCTCCTGGTGGGCGAGGTGCAGCGCATACACACCTCACCGGGGACCTTCGACGCCGACGGCGTGCTCCGGCTCGAACAGCTGAACCCGCTCCTCTACCTGGGCAGCAACCGCTACGCAACCACCGATGCCGCCTCGCTGCACCGCCCGGGTTCCGGAGCGAAGCCGCGCTGAACCTGTGGAGGCGCCGGGGGTGCCGGCGCCTCCACCGCGTACCGCTGCTGCTCACCGCACGATCACGCCTTGGCCGGAGGCGGTTGGGCGACGCCGGCGAGAGCGGTGGTGCCGAGCATCCCGCCGAGCCCCATCGTCTCCACGGCCGAGGACGGCACGATCACCATGCTGCCCTTCTCCTTGATCGCCTCGTACAGCATGTTCATGGCGCGCAGGTGCATGGCGGTGGGGTTCTCACGGTAGAGCTCGGAGGCCTTGGCGAACAGGCTGGCGATCTCGGTTTCGGCGGTGGCGAGAATGATGCGAGCCTGCCGCTCGCGCTCCGCCTGAGCTCGGCGCGACATCGCGTCCTCCAACTCAGACGGGATGCGCACGTCGCGGATCTCGACCGACTGCACCGTGATCCCCCAAGGGTTGGTCTTCTCGTCCAGGATCTTGGCGAGCTCGAGGCCGAGTTTCTCCCGCTCCGTGATCATCTCGGCGAGGTCGTGTCGGCCGATCGCTTCGCGCAGCGCGGTCTGGGAGGCGAGGAAGATCGCGTTGAAGTACGACTGCACCTCGAGCACGGCCTTCTGTGCGTCCCACACCAACCAGAACACGATCGCGTCCACGTTCACCGGAACGGTGTCCCGCGTGAGCGCCGACTCGGCGGTGACGTCGGTGGCGCGCACGCGCTGGTCCACGAGGTGCGAGATCACGTCCACTACCGGGATGATCCAGAACAAACCAGGGCCTTTGAGACCCCGGAACCTGCCGAAACGCAGGATCAGCGCCTTCTCCCACTGGTCCACCACCTTGATGGCGAACAGCAGGTAGAGCCCAATGAAAACGGCGGGCAGCAGCACCGCAGGGATGAGATCGTCGCGTCCCATCGTGTCGCCGACGACGATCGCGCCGATGAGCCCGGCAACCCAGAGGGCGACCGCCGCGGTGAGCGACATTCCGTTCACGAAGCGCCGGCTGTCCTTGGTCAGGATCGGAGCACCAAGGCTGAGCTCCTGGGGCGGTTTCTCTTTTCCCGTGTCCTTCTCTCTTCTCGGGATCGTGATGACCGGAAACATGGTGTCCTCCTCCTAGAGCGGCCGCCCGACGCGGCACCGCGCTTTCGCCAGAAACCACAGGTAGATGGCGAGTGGCACCCCGGCCACCAGTGCAAAACCCGGGGATGGGATCAGCCCGCCGTGCTCCACGAACAACGCTCCGCCCAGCACCAGCAGGGCCACGACCTTCAGCGCGATGCTCATGGCTTGTGCTCCTCCACCCGCACCGCGAGTTCCGCAACCACCTCTTCCGGGGGCAGACCGGCGGCGGCGGCACGCGCCAGGAACTCGTCCACCAACTGCACCACCTGCCGGCGCCGCTCCACCTGGTCGCGCTCCACCTGGACCAGGGCGACGTACGTCCCGGACCCCTGCTGGGTGTTGAGCACACCGCGGATCTCCAGCTCTCTGTAGGCCTTGGCGACGGTGTTGAGGTTCACCTGCAGCTCCACCGCGAGGGTGCGGACCGTGGGGAGCTGCTCACCCGGCACGAGCGCACCGGTGGCGATCCCGGCCAGGGTCTGATCGATGACCTGGCGGTAGAACGGCACCCCCGAGGCGGGGTCGAGGCGGAAGCTGATGGGCATCTCAATCACCTGTTGTAATAGTTCACCATAACACTAATACGTTAAATCCCCCAAGAAGGTTTGTCAACCCCCCGGCGGCTGTCCGCCCGGCGCGCTGCTACGATGGCCCGCAGAGATGCAAGAGGCGGCACCGAAACGGGGTCGGACGCCGTGAACGCCGGGCGTTCGCCCTGGCACGTAACCGGGGTGGCGGTCGTGGTGGCGGTGGTGGTCGCGACCGCCGTCGCTGGTCTCGCGCTCCGCTGGCCCCTCGCTGCGCCACTCGTCGCGGCCGTTCGCTTGGTGCGCTGGATCCTGACCGCGGCATACGCGGCGGCACCGGTGTTCGCGCTCGGCCTCTTCCTCACCCACAAAATGCTCCACCTTTCCGGGCCGCTCCCCCCGGGGTGGAAGTTCGTGGCTGCCTGGGGAACAGGTTGGGGTGTCGTGGTGCTTGCCGGGACAGCGATGCTTTCCTGCGGCCTCTACCACGAGGCCGTGTGGGCCGTGACCGCGCTTCTCGGCAACCTGGTGCTCGTGGCGTTTCTTGTGGTGCGACGGTGGCAGCCCCTCGCCGAGCTCCAGGCCGGCGCCTCGGCGGCCTGGCGGCAGTGGCACGGCCGTGAGAGCTCCGGCGCGGGGTTTTGGGGATTCGCCATCCTGGTCTGCCTGGCGAGCGCCGTGCTGCTCGCGAGCATCCCCCCCGACGC
>JALHTD010000414.1 GCA_022865555.1 Thermoanaerobaculaceae bacterium
CCATCGCCGAGGACCTCCCACCTTCGCCGCCCACTGCGGAACGCGTGTAGGACAGACCGAGTAGACCACACTGTCGCCTTCGAATCCTGGAATAGGCAGGACCGTCGGCAGCTTCGCTCCCTGTGCCCCATGGCCTGTCTCTTTGCGCTGGCGCAAAGACAGCGGTCCCTCCGAGGCCTAGCTTCGGCACCAAGGATGAGAGCCCCACGGCCCGCGATTCGTCCCGGAATGAGCGTGGCGGAGCTGCTCGACGAGCACCCTGAGGCCATTGCCACGTTCCTGCGCCACCGGATGGCGTGCGTGGGCTGCACGATGTCCGACTTCGACACCATCGCCGACGCCGCCCGCTCCTACGGCCACGTCCTCGCCGGCTTCATGGCGGAGATCGAGCACGACCTGGAGGCCGCGGAGGCGTCCCGCAAGACCGCTGCAACGCCGGCCCGGGGCGGAAGCCCGCGCCGTCTCACAGGGAAGAGAGGCTCGTGATGAAAAGGAAAGGAACGTGGTTTCTGGCTGGTGCCATTAGTGCGGCCTCGGTGGTCCTGGGGGGTGCCAGGCCGGCGCTCGCCCACTGCGACACGCTCGATGGCCGGGTGGTGGCCAGCGCCCGCGCGGCTTTCACCAAGGGAGAAGTCACGCCCGTGCTCAAGTGGGTGCGGCCGCAGGACGAGGGCGAGATCCGCTCCGCCTTCGCCTCGGTGCTCAAGGTCCGTGCCCAGGGGAGCGCGGCGCGGCAGCTTGCGGACAACTGGTTCTTCGAGACGCTCGTTCGGTTGCACCGGGCGGGGGAGGGCGCCCCGTACACGGGACTCAAAGCTGCCGGCGCCGAACTGGGGTTGGCCGTGGAGGGTGCGGACAGGGCGCTCGAGACGGGGTCGGTGGACGCCCTCGTCAAGCTCGTGACCGATGATGCCGCGGCCAGCATCCGCGAGCGGTTCAAGCACACCTATGGGGCCAGGAAGCACGCCGAGGATTCGGTGGCGGCCGGCCGTGCGTACGTCGCCGCCTACGTCGAGTACGTTCATTTCGTCGAGCGTTTGCACGTCGACACCACCGGGCCTGCCGGGCACGGCTCGGGTGACGAACCCACGCCCCGCAGTGGGCATGGAAAGGAGGCGCCATGACCCCGACCCAGACGTTGAACCATGAGCACAAGGTGATCCTCCTCGTCGTGGACGCCGCGGAGCGCGAAGCCGCGAAAATCGAAGGCGGCGGCGCCGTGGACACCGAACGGATCGAAAGCATGCTCTCCTTCTTCCGCGAATTTGCCGACGCCTGCCACCACGCGAAAGAGGAGCGCCATTTCTTCCCGGCGATGAACGCGAAGGGAGTGCCGCTCGAGGCAGGGCCGATCGCCGTGATGCTCCACGAGCACGACCAGGGGCGGGCGTTCCTGCGCGCCCTTGACCAGGCCCTCGCCCGCGTGAAGGCGGGCGAAGCAGGCGCCACGGGAGCGGTGGCGGGCGCCCTGCTCGGCTACGCAGGGTTGCTGCGCGCCCACATCAACAAGGAGGACAACATCCTCTTTCCGATGGCCGACAAGATCCTCTCACCCGCCGACCAGGAGACGCTCGCCGCCACGTTCGAGCGAGTCGAGGCGGAGGAGATCGGCGAGGGCGTGCACGAGCGCTACCACGAGCTGGCGCACAAGCTGGCTCAGGGATGATGCCATGACGGTCAAGGTCCAGCTGCCCAATCTGCAGCACTGGAAGGACCAGGTCAAGTGCCAGTCCGGCTGCCCGGTGGCCACCGACGCGGGCCGGTACGTGCAGCTGATCGCCGAAGGGCGCGACGAGGATGCCTATCTTGTGGCCCGCGCCCCCAACCCGTTCGCCTCTGTGTGCGGTCGGGTTTGCGCCGCGCCGTGCGAGGACGCGTGCCGGCGTTCGTCGATCGATGCGGCGGTCTCGATCCGCGCCCTGAAACGCTTTGTCACGGAGAGGTACGGCGTCGAGTCGGTCCACCCCGACACGCAGGACGCACTCCGCACCACCCTCGTGTCGGAGGGGAACTGCTACGCGGGTCACTTGCCGGTCC
The DNA here is from genome assembly GCA_022865555.1 of Thermoanaerobaculaceae bacterium. Classification (GTDB taxonomy): domain Bacteria; phylum Acidobacteriota; class Thermoanaerobaculia; order Thermoanaerobaculales; family Thermoanaerobaculaceae; genus RBG-13-68-16. The sequence goes on from JALHTD010000414.1 coordinate 2,038, forward strand.
ACCCGGCCCCCACGCAAACCGCGAGGCGTCGCAAGGTCGCCGTCGTCGGGTCGGGCCCCGCCGGCCTTTCCGCAGCCCACGACCTCGCCTTGCTCGGCTACGACGCCACCGTGTTCGAGGTGGCCCAGGAACCGGGCGGGATGATGCGTTTCGGCATCCCCGAGTATCGCCTCCCGCGCTCCCTCATCCGCGCCGAGATCGACAGGATCCTGGCGCTGGGTGTGACGCTCAAGCTCGAGGAGCCGCTGACGCCGTCGTTCGGTCTGCGGGAGCTCAGGCAGCACGGGTTCGATGCGGTTTTCGTGTCGGTCGGTGTCTCACAGGGCCGCGACCTGCAGGTTCCCGGCGTCGAACTCGACGGCGTCGTGAAGGCGATCGACTACCTCCTCAACATCAACCGCGGGTACCGGATCGACCTCGGCCGGCGGGTCGTCGTCATCGGCGGCGGGTTTGTCGCTTTTGATGCGGCGCGTACTGCGTTGCGCGTGGGGCGCGACGAGGGTGTGACTGAGATTGCCGAGAGCCTGGGAGCCGAGACCGACGCCCGGCTGAAGGAAGCACTCGACTCGGCGCGTGCGGCCCTGCGGGGCGGTGCGACGGAGGTTGTGATCGTCTCCCTGGAGGACTTCCAGGAGATGCCCGTGCTCAGGACCGCACAGGGGCGCGAGGAGTTCGAGGAGGCCAGGAAGGAGGGCGTCACCTTCGTGACACGCCGTGCGCCAAAGCGCTTCCTCGGCGATGGACGTCTGCGCTCGATCGAACTGCGCCGCGTGGTCTCGGTTTTCGACGAGAACGGCCGCTTCGCACCCGCCTACGACGACGGCGACGTCACCACGATCGAGGCCGACAGCTGCGTCCTGGCGATCGGCCAGAAGGCGGATCTCTCGTTCCTCAGGGAGGAAGACGGGGTCGAGCTGACGCCCTGGGGAACGATCCGGGTGGACCCGGCCACGCTTGCGAGCTCCGCGCGCGGCGTGTTTGCTGGCGGCGACGTCGCGTTCGGGCCGCGCAACCTGATCGACGCCGTGGCGAACGGCAAGCGCGCCGCGCGCTCGATCCACGAGTTGCTCGCCGGCGACACCGCCCGCGTCGCGGCCGCCGTCGAGATCGAGGAGATCCCGACCTCGCGCTACCGCATGCTCGCCGGCTTCGAGATCCTGGACCGCGAGGCCGCGCCCACCTTGGACGTCGGGCGGCGCACCGGGATCGCCGAGGTGGAAACCGGCTACGCGGAGGACGCTGCGCGCCGGCAGGGGGCGCGTTGTCTCGTCTGCCACGTTCAGACGATCTACGACCCCGAGAAGTGCGTACTGTGCAACCGCTGCGTGGACGTCTGTCCGGAGTACTGCCTGGCCATCGTGCCGTTCGAGAAGCTCGATCTGCCCGATGGCGAAAGGCAGGTTCTCATGGAGCGCGCGGGGGCGGGACGGCTGCCGCTTTCGGCGATGGTCAAGGACGACGAGCGGTGCATCCGGTGCGGGCTGTGCGCGATCCGCTGCCCGACCGCCGCGATGACGATGGAGAGGTTCGCCATCACCGAGCGGTTCGCTCTGACACAGGGGAAGGAGACACGATGAGCAACGGTGACAACCGCCGCGAGTTCCTGATCAAGGTCGGTATCGGCGGAGGGCTGGCCGCCTTGGCGGGGCAGGGGATCGCCTCGCTGCGCTCGCTGGTGCCCAACGTCTCGTACGACGCCCCGACGACGGTCAAGCTCGGGCCGCCGGCGGAGTTCCCCGACGGGCTGAAGTTCCTTCCGGACGAGCGCCTGTTCGTGTTCCGCGACGGGAACACCTTTCACGCGATATCCGCCGTATGCACCCACCTCGGGTGCACCGTGCGCGCGGAGGCGCTGTCGCAGCCGGAGACGAAGACCGTTGACGGCAAGCCGTTGCGCCTCACACACCGTTTCCTGTGCCCTTGCCACGGCTCGAAGTACTCCGGTGACGGCGGCAACATCTCGGGCCCCGCACCGAAGCCCCTGGCTTGGTGCCACCTGTCGCTGGCACCCGACGATGGCCAACTCGTCGCCGACCTCGCGCGTCCGGTCGAGCGCGACTTCCGGCTGACGGTCGGATGAGGGAGGACGCCGTGAGCGCGACCCCCAAGAACGACGCACCGCAGACGCAGGCACCGGGCGTGCACCCGCGCCCGTTCTGGAGCCTGCGCCCCCAGTCGGATCGCCAGTCCGGCGATGCCGTCACGTCGAACTTCCTCCTGCACTGGTTCCCCGCCAAGAGCTTCAAGGCCTCGCTCGCCTGGGGGTACTCCTTCTGGCTCGGAACCGCGTCCGCCGCGCTGCTCCTGCTCCTGACGCTGTCCGGCCTTCCCCTGCTCTTCCTGTACATCCCGTCGGTCGAGCGCGCCTACGCCTCGGTCAAGGACATCGAGTACGTCGTCGCATTCGGCGCCTGGATCCGCGCCGTGCACCGACTGTCCGCGCACCTCATGGTCGCGGTGGTCTTCCTGCACCTCGTGCGCGTGTTCCTTACCGGGGCGTACAAGAACGGCGCAGGGCAGGGGCAGAAGCGCGAGTGGAACTGGGTGATCGGCGTCGGCATGCTGCTGTTGACCCTCTTCCTCTCGTTCACCGGGTACCTCCTGCCGTGGGACCAGCTCGCGTACTGGGCGATCACGGTCGGAACCAACATCGCCTCGTCGGTGCCGATGGTCGGGGCGTCGGTCCGCGAGCTGTTGCTCGGCGGGCGGACGATCGATCAGGCGACACTCATCCGCTTCTACGTCCTGCACTGCATCTTCCTCCCTGCCGGTCTGGGCGTCTTGTTCCTGTACCACATGTGGCGCGTCCGCAAGGACGGCGGGCTGGCCAAGGCGGACCACGTCGCGCTGCTGGCCGAGAAGAGGCCCACGGAGCCATCCGAGTCCAAGACGTACACGCTTCTCGGCGTGGCGCGCGGCACGGCGCCCACGGTCCGTACTGTCTCGCTCGAGGCCCCGGACACCACCGTCAACTCGATCCCGGATCTCACACGCCGCCTCGCCATCGTCATCCTGGGCACCATCGCGGTGGTCTCGATGCTCTCGGTGTTCGTGCACGCCCCTCTGGAGGAGCCCGCCAACCCGCTCATCACGCCCAACCCCACCAAGGCGCCATGGTACTTTCTGTGGCTGCAGGAGGTCGTGACCGACACGACGATCCACCTCGGATCGTTCACGATCAACGGCGCTTTCCTGGGCGGCGTGCTGCTGCCAAGCTTTCTGGTCGCCCTGGCCCTCGCGTGGCCGTGGCTCGACAGGTCGCCCGGGGTCTCGGCCGGTGTCTGGTTCGCGGCGAGCCGCAAGCGGCAAAACGCCGTGTTCATCGCGGTCGTCGTCCTGATCCTCATTCTGACGTTCGTCGGAACGTTCATGCGCGGGCCGTACTGGCACTTCTACTGGCCGTGGCAGCAGTGGCCCGAGCTCCCCGCGAGGATCTGACCATGGAAAAGCGCTCGAACTCCCCGTTCCCGAGGATCGACCGCCCGGTCCTGGCGCTCGTCGGTGTCGCGCTGATCGTCTCGACGGTCCTGTTTGCCTACTTCGACCGGCAGCACGACTGGCGCTACTACCAGTACGCGTTCCGCAACATGGTCGCGGAGAAATACGGAAAGGAAAAGGCGGACAGGCTGCCGTCCGGGATCCAGCAGATCTGGGTCCCCGACCTCCGCCGGGCCGACCGCTGCATCACCTGCCATGCGGGGATCGGCTGGAAGGGGTTCGAGGGCGTGGAGCAGCCGTTCTCGACGCACCCGGCCGGGTCGTTCAAGAGCCACCCGGTCGAGAAGTACGGGTGCACCGCCTGTCACGGAGGCCAGGGGTGGGCGATCGACGCCGACGCCGCGCACGGCGGCGTCGAGCACTGGGAGGAGCCCCTGCTCGGCGCCACGCTGGGCGAGCAGTACACGCTGGTGGACAACAAGAAGGCGCTGATGCAGATGAACTGCAACGTCTGCCACCGCTATGACCGCGAGACGCCTGGCGCCGACGCCGTCAACCTCGGCAAGAAGCTTGTGCTCGAGAAGGGGTGCCGCGCCTGCCATGTCATCAACGGGAGCGGCGGGACGCTCGGACCGGACCTCACGTTCGTTGGCGACAAGGCGGCTGAGCAGTACGACTACTCGCACCTGTCGGGGCAGAAAACCACGTTTGCATGGCACGTCGCGCACCTGAAGGACCCTCGCGCGATCGTGCTGGACACCGTGATGCCCAACTTTCACCTCACGACGAAAGAGGCGCAGGCCCTCGCGATTCTCGTCCTGTCGTGGCGAAAGGCGCCGGTGCCCGCGGACTACCGCCCGGGGATCCCCCGCACCGACCCGCAGACCGCGGCGGAGGTGGAGGCCGAGGAGCGCATGAAGACCGGGCCCGGTGCATGGTTCGTCAAGACCGGCTGCTTCGTGTGCCACTCGATCTCGGCCCTGGGCGTGAGGAGCCCGGCGCAGATCGGGCCCGATCTGTCGACTGCGGTCGAGGACACGCAGAGCCGTTTCGGCCTGACCGTCGACGATTTCCTGCGGAGCCCCACGGGCACGATGGCGGTGGTGCTCTCGCGCCAGATCATCCTCACGCCGGAGCAGAAGGCGGTCGCGGTCGGCAAGCTCCGCGAGGCGTTTGCCGAGCACCAGAGGCAGAAGGAACAGGGCAAGAGCACGCCCGCCGCGCCAGCGGCGGGGAAGTGACGAACGATCAATGGAGAAAAGGAGGGGAGAATGAATCAGCGCAAAAGAGGTGGAATGACGTGGGGCCTGGGCGTCGGAATCCTGGCGGCGCTCTCCGTCGGCTGGGGGTGCGCGCCGAGTGCGCCGAAGGGCGCCAGGAAAGCCGCTGGCACGACCTCGGACCTCGCGGTGGCCGCGCAGAAGACCTACGTGGCCCCCGGAGACCTCGACGAGTTCTACCTGTTCTCGTCGGGTGGGCACTCGGGACAGGTCTACGTCTACGGCGTGCCGTCGATGCGGCACCTCGCAACAATACCCGTCTTCACGCCGTACCCGGCGACCGGCTACGGCTTCGACGACGACACGAAGGCGATGCTCGGCAACCTGACGTGGGACGACGTGCACCACCCGGCGCTCTCGGAGACCAACGGGGACTATGACGGGCGGTGGCTGTTCGTCAACGGCATGAGCGGCCGCATCGCTCGCATCGACCTCAAGGACTTCAAGACGAGGCAGATCGTCGGGCCGGTGCCCAACGTATCCGGTAACCACGGCTCGTCGTTCGTCACCCCCAACACCGAGTACGCGATGATGGCGTCGCGCTTCTCGATACCGATCCCCAAGGGCACAGTGGCGCCGATCGAGAGGTACGCGACCGACTACAGGGGTGTCGTGGCGGCGATCAAGATCGACTCCAAGACCGGACAGATGTCGTACGGCTGGGAGATCCTCACGCCGCCGTTCGACTGGGACCTTGGCGACGCTGGGAAGAAGATATCGGACGGCTGGATGTTCTGGACCTGCTACAACTCCGAACGCGCGACCGGCAAGCTCGAGGTCACGGCGTCGCAGCGAGATCGCGACTATATCGCAGCAGTGGACTGGCGCGCCGCCGAGAAGGCGATTGCGGACGGCAAGGGTGAGATGGTCGGCGGCGTCAAGGTGCTCGATCCCAGGAAGGTGCCCGGGCTCATCTACCTGATGCCGTGCGGGAAGTCGCCCCACGGGGTCGACGTCTCGCCCGACGGCAAGTACGTCATCGGCTCCGGCAAGCTGCAGGGTGTGACCACCGCGTTCAACTTCGAGAAGATCCAGACCGCCATCCGCAACAAGGACTTCACGGGTGATGAGGACGGGATCCCCGTGCTCAAGTACGAGTCGATCAAGGACGCCGAGGTGCCGGTGGGCCTCGGCCCGCTCCACACCCAGTTCGGCCCCGACG
>JALHTD010000415.1 GCA_022865555.1 Thermoanaerobaculaceae bacterium
CCGTCCGGATGGCGCACCAGGTACTGCACCAGGCGCGTCGCGGTGCGGGGACCCACTCCCGGGAGCTGCTCGAGCTGCTCCAGGAGCTCACGGACCGAAGGAGGCCTCAGCTCCATCAGAACAGGCCCGGCATCCCGGCGGGCAAGCCCATGCGCGCGAGCAGCTCGCGCGAGCGCTCCTCCAGGAGACGCGAGGCCTCCTGCCACGCCGCCACCACGAGATCCTCCACCAGGGTCGCCTCCTCGCCGGTCAGCGCCTTGGCGTCGATGGCGACACCCTTGAGCTCCTTGAGCCCGTTGAGGCGGACACGCACCAGCCCTCCGCCCGCCGAGCCCTCCACCTCGAGCTCGCCAAGCATCTTCTGCATCTGCGCCTGGGCCTGTTGCGCCTGCTGCAGCAGCTTCGCGACGTTCATGGCTTCTCCTCGACGCTGTCCAGGCGGCCCCCGAACACCTCGAGGACGCGCCGGACCCCCTCGTCGGTCTCCACGCGCGCTCGCAGCCCCTGCTCCTGCTTCTCGGCGGCCGGGCGGTCCTCGTCCACCCGCACGTCCCCCGGGAGACCGGCCTGGCGCGCGGCTGCAGAGAGCTGCTCCACCGCCTCCCGCAGCGACTTCCTGGCGGTCGGCGGCAGCCCGCCACAGTGCAGCACCAGGGTTTCGCCGGTGATGCTCACCGCACGCACCGACCGCACCCGACCCGCGAGCAGGTGCGCGCCCATCGCCTCGAGCGCCTCGACCAGACGCGCCGTCGGGGTGGCCGGGCCTCCGCCGGACTCGGGCACCGCTGTGTCCGTGGGAGCAGACACCGCCGGTGTCGGCAGCGGCGGCTCGCCGGCCAGCAGCGCCTCGACCCGCTGCAGCCGCGGCCAGAGCGTCAGCCGCCCGACCGCCACCGCCACCGCAACGCCCGGCCTCTCGGCGCTCGCCACGAGGTTCTTCCCCTCCAGCGCCAGGGCGAGCAGACGGACGAGCAGCGGTGAGCCCAGCTTCGCCGCGCTCGCCTGCAGGGCGGCGCGGTGGCCTGCGGGAAAGGGAACCGGCGCGCTGGAGTCGTTGGCCAGCAGCAGCAGCGCGTGGAGCAGCTGAACGAGCTGCTCGTACAGCGCGGCCGGCTCGCGCCCGGCCTGCTCCTCGGTGCGGACCACCCGGAGCGCGGCCGCCACGTCTCCACCCTCCAGGGCCTTCCAGATCGCGAGCACGGTCTCGAACGGGGGCAGGCCCAACACCTCGGCCACCGCGTTCTCGTCCACCGCACCCTCGGCGAAGGCACGCACGCGGTCAAGCAGCGAGAGCGCGTCGCGAAGGCTCCCCTCGGTCGCGCGGGCGACCAGCTGCGCCGCACCCGCCGTGAGCTGGAACCCCTCCTTCTCCGCGATCTGGGCGAGGCGGGCCACCACCAGCTCGGTGGGGATCGGGCGGAAGTCAATCTGAAGACAGCGGGAGAGGATCGTCGCGGGGAACTTGTCCTTCTCGGTGGAGGCCAGGATGAAGACCACGTGAGCCGGGGGCTCCTCCAGGATCTTGAGGAGGGCGCCGAAGGCGTCCTTGGTGAGCTGGTGCGCCTCGTCCACGATGAACACCCGGTACCGGTCCCGAACCGGCAGCACCCGCGCCACCTCGCGCAGCTCCCGAACGTCGTCGATGCCGCGGTTGGAGGCGGCGTCCATCTCCAGCACGTCCATGGAGGACCCGAGAGCGATCTCCTGGCAGGGGATGCACTCGCCGCACGGCTCAGGGGTCGGACCCTTGTCGCAGTTGAGGGCCTTGGCCAGCAGCCGGGCCACGGTGGTCTTGCCCACGCCGCGCAGGCCGGAGAACAGGTAGGCGTGGGCGATCTGGCGCGAGGCGAGCGCGTTCCGCAGGGTGCGGACGACCACCTCCTGTCCCACCAGATCCTCGAACCTCTGGGGGCGCCAGCGCCGCGCCAGCACCTGATAGGAGGTCATCGCCAGTTCACCCCCCTCTCCCCACCGTGGCGAACCAAGGAGCCCGGGGGGACCGCGGCGCCCGTTGCGATCCCCTTATCGCTGCTCCCTTCCGGGCCTGACGAGTTTCGGGGGGCTCCGTCGCGCGGGACCCGGGCTCCTTGCTTCCCACGATGGCCGGGGGTGCCGGCATCGTCGAACGGCATGGCGGAGAGGGCGGGATTCGAACCCGCGGTACGGTTACCCGTACACACGCTTTCCAAGCGTGCTCTTTCGGCCACTCAGACACCTCTCCGTATCGTGTACCACAGTCCACCGACCTCTTTTGCCCGGCCCGCCTTCATGTGACGTGGCGGAGAGGGTGGGATTCGAACCCACGGACCCCCGGAAGGGGGTCAACGGTTTTCGAGACCGTCCCGTTCGACCACTCCGGCACCTCTCCGCGCCGGGCGTGTGAGTCTACCCGCCGTTTCGCAACTTTGCAAAGAACGTCGCCAACAGCGCCGCTGCCTCCTCACCACGAAGCCCGCCCCGCACCGCCACGCGGTGGTTGAGCCTGGGATCGTCGAGGAGGTTGGCGAGCGACCCTGCAAACCCTGCTTTGGGGTCGGGCGCACCCCAGACGACGCACGCCAGACGCCCGAGCACGGCCGCCGCGGCGCACATCGCGCACGGCTCGAGGGTCACGTAGAGCGTGCACCCCTCCAACCGCCAACTCCCCAGCGTCGCGGCCGCCTGCCGCAGGGCGAGGATCTCGGCGTGGCCGGTCGGGTCGCGGTCCACCTCGCGCCGGTTGTGCGCACGGGCCAACAGGCTCCCGTCCGGTGTCGCCACGACGGCGCCGACCGGCACCTCGCCCGCCTCGGCTGCCGCGCGGGCCTCTTCCAACGCCACACCCATCGCGGCGCGGTCCGCGTCTGAGAACACCCAGTCGGGGGTCAGCTCGATCATGGCCAGGGTGAGCTCTCGGGGCGGAGCCGCCCCACCTGCACGACGCTGCCGCACGGGTGCAGGTCAAACCGCGTTGAAAGCTCGCGGGGGTGGTAGTACGGCCCGTAGCTGTCGGCCAGCACCACCGGCCGTGCGGCAAGCCCGCGCTCCACCTCGGCGGCCAGCGCCACCACGGGGTCCGGCGCACCCAGCGCCAGGTCCACGGTCACGGGCCGGATCTCGAGGTCGGGGCGCCACCCTCGCGCTACCTGCGCCAGCCGCAGGACCGCGCCGGGGTTGAAGTCGGCGAGCACCACCGCGTGTGTTGGCGAGCATCCGGAGAACCCAGAGAGGTACGACTCAGTGCCGGCGTCGAGCGCTTTCTTCCAGCGCCCCCAGGCCATTGTGACACCCGGGGTGCGAGGCGTGTCTCTCCAGCTCTCCATCACGACTGCCGGTTCGACGCGGACGCTCTTGATCGGGCAGAGGAAGTAGAAGGCGTTAATTCGACCAGGGAGCACACGGACACCCAAGCTTTGTCGGCCGGCAACGGTCAGCACCGTCGGGATGACGAGGTAGACGAGCGCCTGCAGCACGACGTGGCCGACCCTGGCCCACGCGGGCAGCCGCACCGGCAGCGCCAGCA
>JALHTD010000034.1 GCA_022865555.1 Thermoanaerobaculaceae bacterium
ACCTCGTGGTGGCGATCGGTCCGGCGATCATGATGAAGGCGGTCGCCGAGATGACACGCAAGCTCGCGATCCCGACCCTCGCCTCGCTCAACTCGATCATGGTGGACGGCACCGGGATGTGCGGCGCCTGTCGCGTCGAGGTCGACGGCAAGACCAAGTTCGTGTGCGTTGACGGCCCGGAGTTCGACGCCCACAAGGTGGACTTCGACCTCCTGATCAAGCGGCTGCGCATGTACCTCCCCGAGGAGCAGGTGGCGCGCGAGCGCTTCATGGCGGCCCACGAGTGCCGTGCGACTGCGGGGGTCGCCCGTGGCTGACGAGATCCTCGGCGCCCCCGAACTGCCGAAGGCGGAGCGGATGAAGATCCAGCGCCACCCGATGGCGGCGCAGGAGCCGCTCGAGCGCATCCGCAACTTTTTCGAGGTGGCGCTGGGCTACTCAACAGAATTTGCAATCGACGAGGCGCAGCGCTGCCTTCAGTGCGCCAACCCCCCGTGCGTGAAGGGCTGCCCGGTGGGCATCGACATCCCGGCGTTCGTGGATCTCATCCGGAGGGCCGACTTCGAGGGTTCCCTCGCGAAGATCAAGGAGACCAACATGCTCCCCGCGATCTGCGGCCGCGTCTGCCCGCAGGAGGAGCAGTGCGAGGTCGTCTGCGTGCTGGCGAAGAAGTACAAGCCGGTCGCGATCGGGAGGCTGGAGCGCTTCGTGGCCGACTGGGAGCGCGACCGTGGCCTCGTCTCGACGCCGGAGCTTGCGCCGCCCACCGCGCACAAGGTGGCAGTGGTGGGTTCGGGTCCGGCGGGGCTTGCCTGCGCGGCCGAGCTGGCTCGCTTCGGCCACAAGGTGACGATCTTCGAGGCGCTGCACAAGCCCGGCGGCGTCCTGGTCTACGGCATCCCTGAGTTCCGCCTGCCCAAGGCAATCGTGACCTTCGAGATCGAGAACCTCACCCGGATGGGAGTCGAGCTGCGCACCGACTTCGTGATCGGCCGGACGAGCACCGTGCACGAGCTCTTCAGCGTGTACGGCTACGACGCGGTCTTCCTCGGCACCGGCGCGGGCCTGCCGTACTTCCTCGGCATCCCCGGGGAGAACTACATCGGCGTGCTCTCCGCAAACGAGTTCCTCACCCGAGTGAACCTGATGAAGGCCTACGACTTCCCCCGAACCGACACGCCGGTTCGTACCGGCCGACGGGTGGCCGTGGTGGGATCCGGAAACGTGGCCATGGACTGCCTCCGCACCGCCAAGCGGCTGGGGGCGGGGGAGGTCATCTGCGTCTACCGGCGCACCCGCAACGAGTCGCCGGCGCGCAAGGAGGAACTGGAGCACGCCGAGGAAGAGGCCATCGACTTCCGTTGGCTCTCGGCGCCGGTGGCGATCCTCGGCAACGAAGAGGGGTTCGTCACCGGCATGCGGATCCAGCGGATGGAGCTGGGGGAGCCGGACGCCTCCGGGCGGCGCCGGCCGGTGCCGATCGAGGGCTCGGAGTACGAGATCGCTATCGACACGGCGGTGATCGCGATCGGTCAGGGGCCGAACCCCCTCGCCACCAAGTCCACCCCTGGCCTCGAGCTGAACCGCCACGGCAACATCGTCGCGGACGAGAAGACCCTCATGACCTCGATTCCGGGCGTGTTCGCGGGCGGCGACATCGTCACCGGCGCGGCCACCGTGATTCTCGCGATGGGCGCGGGCAAGCAGGCGGCGCTCGGCATCCAGGACTGGCTGGCTCGCCTTGCCAGGGGCGAGGTCGCCAAGCCGCAGCTCCCGGCCGCGTAGGCGTCGGCTCCCCGGTTGCGCAAACGCTGGACAAAGAGTAGGATGCGCAGTGCTGCTCCTCTGCCAAGATGGTGAAGAAGCCGCAAGGAGAAAAGGAACGTGCCGTTGGAAGACCACAAGATCGCACTCTTCATTGATTTCGAGAATATCGCCCTGGGTGTGAAGGACACCAGCTACAAGACCTTCGACGTGCAGCTCGTGCTCGCCCGCCTGCTGGAGAAGGGGAAGGTCGTGGCGCGGCGGGCGTACGCCGACTGGGACCGCTACGGCAGCTACAAGCGCGGGTTCCACGAGGCGGGCATCGAGCTCATCGACATCCCATTGAAGGCGTACTCGGGGAAGAACTCCGCCGACATCCGGATGGTCGTGGACGCCCTCGACCTCTGCTACGCCAAGGAACACGTCACCACCTTTGCGTTGGTCTCGGGCGACTCCGACTTCTCGCCTTTAGTGTCCAAGCTGCGCGAGAACGACAAGTACGTCATCGGCCTCGGCGTCAAGAACTCCACCTCGGAGCTGCTCGTCGCCAGCTGTGACGAGTTCATCTTCTACGAGGACCTGATCCGCGCCGTGCAGGAGGCGCCGCCGCTCTCCGGGCTCCCGAAGAAGCAGCGGGAGTGCTTCGCGCTCCTCTCCGACTCCATCAAGGCGCTGATGCGCGACGGCAAGGATGTGCTCTGGGGCTCGATGATCAAGCAGGCGATGCAGCGCAAGAGGCCGGAGTTCAACGAGGAGTATTTCGGCTACTCGACCTTTTCCGCGCTCCTCGAGGACGCCGAGAAGCACCACGTCGTCAGGCTGCGCCGCGACCAGCGCTCCGGAACGTACGTCGTCACGGGCTTCGATTCCGGCGAGGCGAGCGCCCGCGCCCCGGAGCCCGAGGCAGAGCCCGAGGAGAAGCCGACCGCAAAGGCCCGCCGCCCGCGCCGCCGCTCCCGCAAGACCCCCAAGGCCGTCAACCAGAACGCCTGACACCCGGCGGCTGGACCTGCAGGTCCAATGTGGGGCTCGCGCGCCGCGCGAGCTGTCTCTTGCTCCTCAAGCTCCACGACTGCGCGCCCGGCGGTCGCGCCCCACATTTCAAGACCAGCGCGCCCGGCCACTACGCTCGTGGCCTTCGGCCGAAGAGCAACGTCACCGCGAACGCCACGGCGCCGGTGGCGATGCCCGGGACGATGTAGCCGATACCCATCTCGCGCACGGCGGGTGGGAACAGCTCGCCGAACATCCCTCGCCGGTCCGCCACGAACGAGATCACGACCGCGGCGAGGCCGCAGAATGCGCCCGCTCGCGCGGCCCGCAAAGGAGGCTTGTCCCAAAGGAGGCCGAGGGTCGGCCAGAAAAGGCTCGCCGCGAGAAGCCCCGAGGACAGGTAGAACAGCTCAGCCAGGGAGCGCGAGGCGAACGCCACCACGAGCGCCGCGATGCAGGCCAGCCCGTTGGCCCATCTGGCGCGCGCGAGGTCGCGGGCGTTCTCGCCCACGGCCCGCATCCCGTCCCGGGCCACCGTGATCGCCACCACGTTGGCCGTCGTGGACACCGTCGAGAGCGCCACGGCGGCAAGGCCAGTGAGAAGCAGCACTTCCATGCCCGGTGGTAGCAGGTGGTGCAGGAGGGGACCCAGCACCATGCCCTGCACGGCCGCGGGGTCGGGGAAGATGACCCTGGCGCGCGCGGCCAGCACCGCCGGAAGCCCCAGCACGAAGATCAGCGAGGCGGCCGCGGTCACCGCAAGCGCCAGGCGCGCTTGCCCGTCGCTCGGGGCGGCGGTGAGGCGCAGCCAGATGTCGGCTTCGGCAAGCCATCCGGTGATGTACGCGAGCAGCGTGATCCCGACAACCGCTGGCGTCGGGCCGTTCACCCCGAACCAGCCGGCCCAGCCGGAGCCCATCCCGGTTCCGGCGCGCCCGCCAACGATCAGCAGGAAGCAGACGATCAGGGCGAACTGCGCCACGTCGGTGGCGACCACCGAGCGGAACCCGCCGGTCCAGGCGTACGAAGCTACCAGCACGGCAATGGCCGCCATCGCGAACCGCGGCGAGACCGCGAGGAGAGGCGCCAGGAGGTCGCCCGCCGCGGCGATCTCCGCCCCGCACCAGACGAGGAACACCGCCACCAGCACGACGACCGTGAGCCAGCGCAAGCCGTCGCCGTAGAGCTTGCCGAACAGCTCGCCCTGCGAGAACGCGGCGAAACGCCGGAGGCGAGGGGCGAACAGCGCGAACAGCCCGAGCACCGCGAGCCACGGGATCGCGAGCAGCCACGCGCCGCCCGGCCCCCAGCGATAGAGCAGCTCGACGCCGTACACAAGCGACCACGACACCGAGAGCATCGAGGCGGAGAGGGACATCCCAAGGCTCCACCCCGTGATCGAGCGGTGGGCGGTCCAGAACCCCTCGGCGTCGGCGCCGATGCGCCTTTCGGCGCGCCACGACAGCACGCCGATCGCGATCATCACCGCAGCGAACGCTGCGGCCGCCAGCCGTGCGGCAAGCGCGGTGCCCATCGGCAGAGAATACCCGATGCGCTGAACCCGCCGGGCGGGGCGGAGCTCCCGTTGAGGTTTGGATCCCCGCTTTCGCGGGGATGACAAACAATGGGCGCCGGCTACAGCCCGAGCGTCAGGCCGACGTAGACGTTGCGCGTGGCTGCCGGGATGAAGAGCGGCTCGACATCGACGTAGCCGAACGCGGTGTATTTCTGGTTCAGCAGGTTGTTCACGCGCAGCTCGAGCCCGATCTGGCTCAGCCCGATCGCTCTGGGAAGGGAGGCTGGCAGGGATGCCTGTGCGGTCAGGCTCACCAGGGTGAACGCGGGGTTGACCAGCGGCACGTAGCCCGGCTGCTGCCGTGCCTCCGGGTTGTCCTTGTTGTCCTGCGTGTTGTCGAGGTAGAACTGGCCGACCCGCTTGCCGATGAGCGCCAGCCGCACCGGACCCAGGTTCGTGCGGGCCGTGAGCACCCCCAGCACGTTGGGGTAGCCCGCCAGGCAGTTGCCGTCGAAGACGCTCACCGTACCGTCCCAGTTGTACTGCTGGTAGTGCGTGAACGTGTTGCGCGAGTAGGTCAGCATCGCGTCCAGGCCGAAGAGGGGCGAGGGATCCCAGCTCGCATCCAGCTCGACGCCGCGGTGGACCGACTGCGCCCCGTTGCCGTAGATCGGCACACCGTTCTCGTCGAGCGCGCCCGCGTAGACGATCTCGTTGGAGAAGTTCATCCAGAAGACGTTCGCGCGTGCCTTCCATCGGGCGCGCCGCGCCGAGATCCCGGCCTCCCAGTCCCAAACGTCCTCGGGGGCGAGGTTCGCGTAGGTGCTGTAGTAGTCCTGGGGGTCGTAGATGTCCCTGAGGTTTGGCTCGCGCATCCCGCGCGCAACGTTGGCGTAAAGGTCGGTGTCGGGCGCGAGGTGCACGACGGCGCCCAGCCGCGGCAGCAGGAAGTCATAGGGCTGGGTGAAGTTCACCTCCGTGAGCTGGTCGTCGTAAAGCCTGTAGCGCCTGTAGGCGTACTCGAGCCCTCCCGATACCGTCAGCGCCGGGTTGACGTTCCACGCGGCGCCGAACGCGAGCGCCGCGACCTGCTTGCTCACCCTGTAGTCGTAGTAGCTGTGGTCCGGTGGCACGTCCGGGGGGTAGTACTGAGCCCAGGTCACCTGCCCGTAATGGTGGGCGTCGTGCAGGCTCACCTCGCCCTTGAGCGTGAACGTCCAGGCGCCCTCTGTGTGGGTGAGGGTCGGCACCCAGCCGGCGTCCCCCTCGTCGACGGTGCGCTGTCGCACAAGGTCGGTCCTGGTGATCACGGTGCCGTCGGGGAGCACCACGTCGGGCAGATAGTACTCGTAGAGCTCGCGGTCTCTCTTGTACTGGTCGTAGTAGCCCTTTCCGGAGAAGTAGAAAAACGTCTGCGAGAGCTGGGTCGAGGGGCTGATGGCCAGGTCGTGAATCAGTTGGAAATGGGGCTGGTAGAAGTTGTCCAACTCGTTGGGGTAGGTGAGGGGGTTGAATCGGCGGTCCTTGTCGGCGTTGCCGGTGAGGCCGCCGTCGAGGACCGATTTTGGGATGCCGTCGTAGGCCAGGTGCGTCTGCTCGGGCCCGCCGAACATCACCAGGCGCAGGCGGGAGTTCTCTCCAAAACGGGTGAGGGAGAGGAAGTAGTTCCACATGTCCACCCACGACTGGTCGCGGTACCCGTCGGTCCTGACCTTTGAGTAGCGCGCGGTGAGCGCCCAGGTGCCGTTGATCAGGCCGGAGTCGTAGCGCGCGGTGAACCTGCTCGTTCCGTACGAGCCGAACCCCGTCTGCAGCGTGAACGCGCTCTGCATGGCCGGGGGGGCGGTAGTGATGTCCACCGCGCCGCCGATGCCGGAGAGCCCGAACACCCCGCGCTGGACCTGGATGTCCCCTGCGGTCGACATGAAGTCCGCGAGGTCGATGAAGAACAGCTCGCCGGACTCGGCGTCGTTCAGGGGCGCTCCGTTGAGGGTGACCCGGGTGAGGCTCTGGGAGAAACCGCGCACCCAGAAGTAGGAGTAGCCGATGTCGTTGCCGCTGTCGTTGTAGGAGAAGAACGACGGCGCCAGGCTCGATAGCAGGATCGCGGGGTCCTGGGCCCAGTAGGCCGACCGTATCTGGTCCTGTGAGATGTTCGTGACGGTGATCGGGTCGGTGCCCTCTCTGGCTCTGGTGGCGGTGACCTCGATTCGGTCGGCGACCGAGATGATGGGATCGAGGGCGACCGCGAGAGGCTACCTCGCCGAGGTGGACAGCTCCAGGCGGGTCACCTGATAGCCGGGGTGCGAGACCGCGAGCGTCACCGGACCGGTGGCCAGGATCTCGATCGCAAACGACCCGCCGTCATCCGTGGTTACGACGCGGGTGCCGGCCGCCTCGAGAAGCTCGACGCGTGCCTGCGCGACCGGCTTGCCGGTCGCCGAATCGCGGACGGTGCCGCGCAGCGTCGCGGCCTCCACAGGCACCGCAGCCGCGAGAAAAGCGAGAAGCGCCAGAATCGACCTGCGCATTGCCTGACCTCCCTCGGGGCGCCGGCTTCGGTCCGGAGAGGTCGTGCGGTCGCTCTGACGCCTTCTGGCCCGTTCCCTCCGCCGGCATGACCCGGATCAGGTTCCAAGGGTGTGATCTCAGCCCCGCCGGAGGCGGGGCACCCCTAGGGAAAACTGAAAGCTGAGCTCAAAGAGCAGTGCTGCCGGTGACAATGTGGCGCCGTCCGGGGCAAACGTCAAGGGGGCCGCGTGGCGGGATCCCGTCGAAGCCGCTGGGATTGCTTCGCCCCTCCGGGGCTCGCAATGACGCACTGGCGCAAAGCGCCGGCCACACAAGCGAACCAGGTGCCTGCAAGAACGCGCACCAAGTAGACTGACCCGTGGAAGAGCGAAAGGGGCGATGCGCATCGAGCTCGAAGGCATAGCGCTGGAAGTGGAAGACCACGGCGACGGCGTGCCGGTCGTGCTGTTGCACGGCTTCCCCCTCTCCTCCGAGACGTGGACCCCGATCCGCACCGCCGTCGAGCAGGCGGCACGCCTGATCACACCCGACCTGCGCGGTTTCGGGAGGTCCGACAAGCCTCAGGGCGACTACGCCATGGAGACGCTGGCCGGCGACGTCCTGCGGCTCGCCGACCGCCTCGGGGTGGAGCGTTTCGTCCTGGGCGGGCACTCGATGGGGGGCTACGTGGCGCTGCGCCTGGCGGCGTCGCACGTCGAGAGGCTCGCGGGTCTCATCCTGATCGACACCAGGGCTACCGCGGACACTCCGGAGGGGAAGGTGCGGCGGACGGTCGCCATCGAGAGGATCCGACGCGGGGAGGCGGCCGCCTTCCTCGACGAGTTCATCCCGAACCTCCTCGGTGAGTCCACCCGCGGGCGTGCGCCGAGGCTCGCAACCGAGCTGCGGGCGCTCGCGGCCGAGGTCCCCGACCACGTCCTCGCCGGATGCCTCGCGGGGATGCGGGACCGCCCGGACGGCGTTCAGGTCCTTTCCACGCTCGACCTGCCGGCCCTGGTGATCACCGGCCAGGAGGACACACTTGCACCACCCGAGGTGGCGCACCAGATGGCCGCCGCCCTCCCGCGCGGCCGTCTCGCCGTGATTCCGCTGGCCGGCCACACGCCGAGCGTCGAGAGGCCGATCCCCACCGCCGAGGCGATCCTCGCCTTCCTTCGGGAGCACTTCCCGCCATCGCCGATCCGGATCACACCGCGGCGCTCGTAGCCGCAACGAGCCCGCTTCCACGCCCCCTCTCCCGCTTGCGGGAGAGGGTGGGGTGAGGGAGCTTTGGGTCGCTATCGCCTCGCCGGCTGCCCTGTGCCGCCCCCTCGCCCTGTCCCTCTCCCCACGGGAGAGGGAACCGGGATTGACGATCCTGCAGGGCGGTCGCGCCCCACATCCGCGCGTCGTGGCTCTGAACTATGATGCTCCTATGTGCGGGCGGTTCACCCAGGCCGCGGACGGCAAGATCATCGCGGGGGTGTTCGACCTTCCCGAGGCCCCTGAGCTCTCGCCGCGTTACAACATCGCACCCACCCAGGACGTGGCCGCGGTGCGTCTGGCCGAGAGCGGTGG
>JALHTD010000416.1 GCA_022865555.1 Thermoanaerobaculaceae bacterium
CTGCGGGCCAAGCTGCCGAGGCTCCCAGGCTGGATCGCGAAGCGACAGGCCGGCGCCGCCCACTACCGCGAGCTGTTTGCCCGGGCGGGGTTGGATGGGAAGGTCCGGCTGCCCGAGGAGATTCCGGGCCGCGGCCACACCTATCACCAGTTCGTGGTGCGGGTGGAGCGCCGCGACGCCATCCGGGAGCACCTGGCCAAGCAGGGGATCGGAGCGGAGATCTACTACCCGATCTCGCTCCACGAGCAGCAGTGCTTCGCAGGGCTCGGTTACCGGCGCGGCGACTTCCCGGAGTCGGAGAAGGCCGAAGCCGAGGTGCTGGCGCTGCCGATCTTCCCGGAGCTGCGCGCCGACGAGCGGGAGCGCGTCGTCGGGGGAATCGCCAGCTTCTACCTTTAGCCAAACCAGTGTGGCGCTCGCGCGCCGCGCGAGCTGTTGCTTGCGTGTGGAAACCAAAGACGGCGCGCCCGGCGGTCGCGCCCCACACAAGGCGGAAGGTTTCCGTGGGGATCGCGCCCCAGGGTCGCCCTGGCGATTGTTGACACGGACGGCCAACCCGCGCAACATCCCCGGGGAAAGCACATGACTTCGTTTCTCCCACGAACGCCGCGCCTGCGACCGCTTCTCGCGCTGTGCGACGCAGCACTGCTGGCGGCCTCCATCTGGCTCGCCCACGTGGTGCGCTTCGCCCCGGCCGAGCGCCCGGCGAAGTGGCAGCAGTTGCTTGCGCACCCGGGCCTGCTCGTGACGGCGCTGGTCGCGTTGTGGGCGCTGGCGGTGGCGGCGGAGCTGTACGAGCCGCTGCTGCTGCGCCGGCGGCCCGAAGTGACGACGCGGGTCGCGGTGGTGGCAGTAGTGTGGGGGGGCACGCTGGTGGTCGCGACCTTCGTGGTCCCGAGCTGGCGCTTCGGCCGGGGGCTGCTGCTGCTCACGACCGTGGCGTGGGCCGCCGCCGCGGCAGGGGTGCGGGCGCTCATGGCCGTCTGGCTTCGGCGCAGACCGCGGCCACAGGCCCTGGTGGTCGGCCAGCCCGAAGCTGCGGGTGAGGTCTGCCGCAAGCTGCGGGAGCACCCCCTGGCGCCGTGGGAGCCGGTGGACGGCTCTGCGCTGAGCGCGGCGGCCGTCGCGGAGGAGGCCCGCCGCCGCGGTGTCGAGCTGGTGGTGCTGGTGGGTCCGGAGGCCACGGCGGGTGGCCTGGCCGGCGACCTCGCGGCGCTCCTGTTCTCCGGCGTGCCGGTCGTCGTGGCCTCCGAGGTCTGGGCTTGGCTCGACGGACGCCTGCCGGTGGCCGAGCTCTCGCCGGCGGTGTTCCTTCACCAGCCGGGGTTCGGCGTGATCCACTGGGAGCTGTTCAACCGTGTCACGCGGGTGGCGGACGTCGCGCTAGGCGGTGTCCTGCTGGTCCTGGCCGCGCCGATCGTCGCGCTTTCGGGACTCGCGGTCCTGCTCTTCGATGGGAGGCCGGTTTTCTACCTGCAAACCAGGGTGGGGCAGTTCGGGCGCCTCTTCAGGGTCGTCAAGCTGCGCACGATGCGCCCCGACGCGGAAGGGGGCGGGCCAGCTTTTGCGGCGCCGCGCGACCCGCGGGTGACCCGGATCGGAAAGGTGCTGAGGCGCCTGCGAATCGACGAGCTGCCACAGCTGCTCAACGTGCTCAAAG
>JALHTD010000417.1 GCA_022865555.1 Thermoanaerobaculaceae bacterium
ACCGCCAGGTTGACGACCTGGCCCATGACCAGCGCGGCGAGGTCGACCTTCTTCTCCGCCTGGATCTTGCCGTTGGCTGTGACCTTGGCGACGACGTCCTCGAGCGCGACCTTGGCCACCGACACCTCGGTGGGCGCGTGCTTCTTCTGGTACCAGTAGTAGTAGCCACCCCCGCCAAGGGCCACGGTCAACCCGCCGAGAATCAGCCAGACTCGCCAGCGCCGCATGCTCACCTTCCTCTTCTCGCAGCCGCCACCCGCCGCGCGCTGCCCCTTATCCTCTGGACGCTGCCAGGACCGCCAGAGATTTCCCCCGAGCGCCGCGCCACCCGGCGCGGACGCCAGCCGCCCGGACACACGCCTACCTCTTCCCAAGAGAATACGTTGAAGCCGGCTATTTGTTCGCGGCGGGCAGATCGGCGCCGGACCAGGGAGGACCGTCCCCCTGGCAGCGGGCGGGCGGGCCTGGTCAGCGCCACGGCAGCAGCTCGGCGGCGGAGCGGTGCAGCGCGAGGCTCTCGAGGACGTCGCAGTCGAGCTTGCAGTTGCAGCGCCGGGCGCGGTGCGTCTGGGAGTCGGTCCAGAGAGGACAGCTCACGGCTCGCATGGGTTAAGTTATTGAAAAGAAAAGGTGGCGGGGTGGACGAGACTCGCCCACGGCGGGTGAGGGTGTGGGGCCGTGCCGAGTCTCGCTGAGAGCGGTCTACGGAAGAGAGATGGCGGGGTGGACGAGACTCGAACTCGCGACCTCCGGCGTGACAGGCCGGCGTTCTAACCAACTGAACTACCACCCCGCATCGTCCCCAGATTGGCCCGGCGGGTGGTGGGAGGTGTGGGATTTGAACCCGCGACCCCCTGCGTGTAAGGCAGGTGCTCTCCCGCTGAGCTAACCTCCCGCGGACGCCTGCGCTCCGGGGACCGGCATCCTAGAGATACCTGGCATTTGTGTCAAGCCGGAATGCCGCCTACATTGTGTCTCGAGAGAACTCGGCGGGGGGGTGGGCATGTTTCGCAGGATCCTGGTCCCGGCTGACTTCACGGATGTGACCGCGCGCCCTTTGACGCTCGCCCTGGATCTGGCCAGGGCCGGGGCAGGCTCGGTGGTGCTTCTCACCGTCGTCGACGACTCCTTCCCAAACCCCGACATCCTCTCGTTCCAGCTCCCGTGGGCCGACTACCACCGGCACCTGCGTGACGAGGCGCAGCGCAGACTGGAGCAGCTGACCAAGGAGGTGAGCGGCGCCGGCGGCGTGGAGATCTGCGTGGTTCGTGGTCACCCGGCCCGCACCATCGTGCGGTTCGCCACCGAGGAGGCGTGCGACCTGATCGTGATGGCGACCCACGGACCCCGGGGTCTGCAGCACGCCCTGCTGGGCTCGGTCACCGACAAGGTCATCCGCCAGGTGCACTGCCCGGTGCTCGTGGTGCGCCTCCACGATCCGGAGTCCCCGGAAACGCCGGCGTCGCGGTGACGGACGACTAGTCCCCCTCGAGCCAGTCGGGGAACGACCTCTTCTCGAGAAAGTGCGCGACACCACGCTGGCACTCTGGGTGGGCGCGCTGGCGGGCGTTGGCGTGGGCTGCCTCGGCGAGCTGCTGGTCGAGCTGCGGCAGGGTGAAGGCGAGCAGCAGCCGCTTGCTCTCCGCGATGGCGCTGGGCGAGGCCTTGTGGCAGACCTCTCGGGCCCAGGCCTCGGCCGCACCGCGCGGGTCGTCCGTGACCCTGTCGACGAGCCCCAGGGTCAGCGCAGCCTGGGCGTCCAGTGGGTGCGGATCCAGCACCAGGCCGGCCAGCGTTGCTGGGGAGAGCCGCCGGGGCAGGAACGTGGCGACCAGCGCCGGCACGAACCCCAGCCGCACCTCGGAGAACTGGAAGCGGGCCTCGGGCGAGGCCACGACCAGATCGCAAGCGGCCGCGAGGCCGGCGCCCCCGCCGTAGGCCGCGCCCTGCACCGCGGCCACCGTGAGAAGGGGGCACCGCAGCAGTGCGGCGTAGAGCGCCGCGAGGCGCCCGGCGTCGCGCTCCTCGGCGGGCGCGCCCGCGCCGGCCGAAAGCTCACGCAGGTCGGCGCCGGTGCAGAAGTACCTGCCGCTCCCGGTCATCACCAGCGCGCGTGCCCCGCCCTCGTGGGCCGCTGCGAGCGCCGAGCTCAGGTCCGCCACCAACTCCGCCGCGAGGGCGTTGCCGGTCTCGGGTCGGGCCAGCTCCAGCACCGTGACCGCGCCGCGCCGGTGCACCTTCACGAATGGCATGGCCGGAATGCTACCACTCGAGCAGGATCCGCCCGCCCTGCGGGAGCAATCGCCAGCGTACCCGCCGGAGCGCCTCGAGCACCGGCACAGCGCGCCTCAGGCCGGCGACGACCCCTGCGTTTCCGGGGACGCGGTCGGCAGCCTCAGCGAACCGCCTCACCAGTCGGGCGAGTTCGGTCCCGCGTACGACCCCGGACTCCCCCGCGATCGGCCCGCGCGGGAGCCTGCCGAGGAGGTCGGGGCGCGAGGCGACCGCGAGGCCGGGTCCGGGGAGCACCCAGAGGTCGCCGAGCAGGCCGCGCCAGTGGTGCGCGCCGATAGGCGTCTCGATCGCCGTGTCCCCACCGAGGCTCAGCAGCCTTCGGACATCCCAGGAGAGGGTCGTTGCTGGCAGCGCCACACCCCAACCGCCGCCTTCGAGGACCAGGCAGGCCGGCCCATGAGGCACCCACTGGGCGGGGGCCACCGCAGCCGCGAGGGCCCCGATGTCCGCGGTGGCGACGACGGCCGGATCGGAAGCACCGGGGAGTTCTGGCGGGCTGCCCGACGTCGCTTCGAGCGTCGAACGGCCCGCGCGGACCTGCCACCAGCGGTCGCCGACGCGCGCGAGCGCCGACAACTGCCCCACTCCAACCACGGACGGACCGCTGCTGCCGCTCGACTCCAGCAGGTCTGGCGAGGACGCGAGTGCGACGTGCACCGTGCCGGTCGGAGTGGGTTCGCTCCGAATCGCGACGCCCTTGGTCTCCGCGACCTGCCGTAGCGCGCGCGCCGAGCCCCCGTCCACCTCTGCCGAGGCTGCGAGGTCGCCGCCTCTCCACCAGAGGACCAGGGGACCCAGTGCGCCGGCGGCGAGGGCGGCCGCCGCTCCGCGCATACTGGGCGCCGCGAGGTCGGCGTGGGGGGCTGCGAGCCGGAGCAGCGCGACCGCTTGGGGGTGCCGGGCGGCCCAGCGCAAGGTGCGGACCGGATCGGCGACCACGAGCACCCCTTCGGCGACGACGGGCGAACGGCTGGCGGCGGCGGCGAGCGCGTCCGCCGGCGCGAGAGGGGCGGCCGTCCACCACCGCCAGGCGAGCACGGCCGCGGCGGCGAGGACGCCGACGGCAGCGAGGAGAAGGGTGAAGCGCCGCATGGTCGGGTAGCGTAGTGTAACCTCTTCCGAGCATGAGCCGACGGCTCCGGGCGACTGCGCTGTTCTTCCTGCACCTGTTGCGGGACCTCGTCGGCACGCTGGCGGCGCGGCTGCGCCGCAGCTACCGCCGGACCGTGCTGGGCGAGGAGTCCCTGACCGTCGGGGTGGACATCTTCCCGTTCTTCGAGCGCATGACGGGCGTGGGCTGGTACGAGTGGAACCTGCTGGCCCGCCTCCCGGAGGTGGACCCGCAGGTCGAGCTGCGGTTTTACGCGCACACCTTCGGCGCTCCGGACGAGCCCCCGCCGCCGTTGCTGCCGACCACCGTGCGGAGCCGGTTCCGCTTTCATCACATGCCACGGGGTTTTCTGCTGCCCGTGCGGCCGACCATGCGCCTCTTGCGCCTGATCGCGGAGCCGGCGCTGTTGTTCCTGGACGGCAACGACGTGTTCTTCGCCCCCAACTTCTTCGTGCCACGGCGCCACCTGGCCGCGGTGCGTTCGCTGGTTCCGACCGTTCACGACCTGGCTTTCCTCCGCCTGCCGCACACCGTCCAGCGTGAGACCCTGGACAACCTCCACCGTCACTTCCCGGGCGTGCTGTTCGCGGCCGACGCGCTGATCGCGGTTTCGGCGGCGACGGCCGGCGACCTCGCGGGGTTGGCCGGGGTCAACCCACGGCGCGTGCACGTGATCCACGAGGGTGTGGACCCTTCTTTATTCGCCGGCGGCTCGAACCCGCCCTACGGCCTGCCGTCCCGCTATCTGCTGTTCGTGTCCACCCTCGAGCCGCGCAAGAACGTCGTCAACCTCCTGGAGGGTTTCGCCCGGGCAGTCGCCCAGGGGTACCCCGGGGAGCTTCTGCTGGTCGGTCGCTGGGGGTGGCACGCGGAGGCCGCCCAGCAGGCCCTGGAGCGCTCGCCGGTCCGCGGGCGCATCCGCCACCTGGACTACCTCGCACGCGAGGCGCTGTCGGACGTGATGCGCGGGGCGGAGGCGCTGGTGTTCCCTTCGCTGCTGGAGGGGTTCGGGCTCCCGGTGGTGGAGGCGATGGCCTGCGGCGTGCCGGTAATCGTCTCGAGGGCCTCCTCGCTGCCGGAGGTGGCAGGGGAGGCTGGGCTGTACGTGGACCCGGCGAGCCCGGCCGAGATCGCCTCGGCCATCATGCGGCTCGCCACTGACCCGCTTCTGCGTGACTGCCTGTCGAATGCCGGGCGGGAGCGTGCCCAGCGCTTCCGCTGGGAGGAGACGGCGCGCGCGACCGCGGCGGTGCTGCGCCGGGCAGGGGGCCTGCCGGAGCGGTTTGCCGATGCGTATCGCGTTTGATGCCCGCTCGCTGATCGGCCCCCGCACCGGGGTGGGGGTCTGGCTCGAGGGATTGCTGCGCGGGCTGGTGGCCACGACGGACTGGCGTTTCCTGCTCTGCCTCCCGCGCCGGGTCGCCCGGCTCGGCCTCGAGGACCTGGGGGACAGAGCGGCCGTGATCGCCCCCGCGGTTGGGCTCCCCGGCACGCTCTGGCTGCACACCGTGGCTGCGCCAATGCTGGTCGGGCGCGCGGACGCCTACGTGGGCACCCTGGGGGTGCTCCCCCGGCGCCTCGCCACTCCGAACGTGCTGGTGGTGCACGACCTGACGCCGCGCTCCCACCCTGGCCGGCACACGCTTGCCAACCGCTTCTGCTTCAACGCGTACTTCGAAGAGTCGCTGGGCCGGGCGGCGACGCTGGTCTGCATCTCGCAGGCGACCCGCTCTGCGATCGACCGCGTTGAGCCGCGGGCGGCGCAGCGCGCTCTTGTGATTCCCGCGGCGGTGGACTCGTTCTTCTCGCCGGGCGCAGGGGACGGCGAGGGGGAGTCCACGCGCCGACGTTTTGCGGGGGGCAGGCCATACCTGGTGCAGCTCGGGACGCTGGAGCCCCGCAAGGGCATCGCCACCCTGCTGGCCGCCCATGGGATGCTCCTCGGGCAGCACCCCGGCGCTCCAGAGCTGGTGCTCGCCGGCGGCCGGGGCTGGGGCGGAGGGTGGCTGGAGCAGGCGCTGGCCCGCCACCCCCGCCGGGCAAGCGTCCACCTGCCGGGGTACGTGGACCGTGAAGACGCCCGCGACCTGCTGCGCCACGCCGAGCTCGTGGTCCTGGCTTCCGACGAGGAGGGGTTCGGCCTGCCGCTCGCGGAGGCACTCGGGTGCGGGGCCGCGTGTGTCGCCTCGGACGCGCCGGCCCTGGTGGAAGTGGCCGGTGGCGCCGCCCGGCACTTTCCGCGCGGGGACGCCGCCGCCCTGGCGGCGCTGCTGGACGAAGCACTCGAGCCCGAGGTGCGGCGGGAGCTGCGCGATGCGGCCTGCACGCGGGCCGCGGCTCTCGGGTGGGACGGGCCGCTTTCCGCATGGCGGGAGCTGCTCTCTCGGGTGGCGGGTGGGCACTCCGGGCCGGGCGAGCTTAGAATGCCGGGCGATGGGGCGGCTCGGGATTGACGCGCGCAAGCTCGACGACTACGGGATCGGGTCCTACCTGCAGGGACTCCTCGGAGAGTTGGTGCTTCTCGACCCACCCGGGGGGATCGTGCTGCTGGTCGCGGGCGAAAGCCGCGACCTCCTTCCCGAGGTTCCCGAGACCTGGCGCCTGATCGAGGTGGATGCCCCCGGCTACTCGCTCCGGGAGCAGGCCACCGTGCTCGCCGCTGCGGTGCGGGCCCACGTCGACCTGCTGCACGTTCCCCACTACGTGCTGCCGTGGCTCTTCCCGCGCCGAATGGTTGTCACGGTCCACGACATCATCCACGTGCTCTTTCCCGAGTTCCTCCCGAGCTCCCTGGGGTTTGCCTACGCGCGGATGTCGATCCGCGCCGCGGTCCGGCGCGCCCGACGCGTGATCACGGGTTCACGTACCACGGCCGAAGACCTCAAGCGCCTGTTCGGGGCGAGCGAGAGCCGCCTGCGGGTGATCCCCCACGGCGTCCACGCCGAGTTCCTGACCGGCGGCGACCCGGCTGCGGACGATGCGGCTCGCGCTCGGCTCGGGGTCGCCCAGCCCTACCTGCTGCACGTGGGCAACCACAAGCCCCACAAGAACGCCGAAGGGCTGCTCAAGGCCTACCAGTTGCTGGTGCACGACGGACGGGGGCCGGTGCCCCCCCTGCTCATGGTGGGCGGTTTTTCCCCCGACGGCCAGCTAGCGGCGCGCGCCCGCGCAATGGGGCTCGCGGAGCGGGTCCGGTGCCTCGGGCACGTCGAGCGCGGGGAGTTGGCGGCTCTCTTCCGCGGGGCCGCGGCCTTCGTCTACCCCACCCTCTACGAGGGGTTCGGGCTGCCGGTGCTGGAGGCGATGGCGTGCGGCGTTCCCGTGGTGGCCGGGGACATCCCCGCGGTCCGGGAGGTGGCAGGAGACAGCGTCGTGCGGGTCAACCCGCGAGACGTGGTGGAGCTGGTCGCCGCGGTGCGTCGTCTCCTCGAGCAGCCCGAGCTGCAGCACCAGCTACGCGAGCGCGGTCGGGCGCGAGCACTCGACTTCTCGTGGCGGCGAGCGGCGGAGGCAACGCTCGATGTGTACAGGGCGGTTCGGGAGGAGTCGTGATGCGGGTAGCGCTTGTGCACGATTGGCTCACCGGGATGCGAGGCGGCGAGGCCGTGCTGGCCGAGATCGCGAGCTTCTTCCCCGGGGCGCCCATCTTCACGCTTTTCCACCGGCGAGGCGCGATCGAGGGGGAGGTGACGGCCCACCAGATCCGGACCTCCAGTCTCCAACGCCTCTCGCTGGGCGGCAGATTCTACAGGCCGCTCCTGCCCCTAATGCCCCAGGCGGTTTCG
Organism: Thermoanaerobaculaceae bacterium; assembly: GCA_022865555.1. Lineage (GTDB taxonomy): Bacteria > Acidobacteriota > Thermoanaerobaculia > Thermoanaerobaculales > Thermoanaerobaculaceae > RBG-13-68-16. The sequence goes on from JALHTD010000417.1 coordinate 7,192, forward strand.
GAGTTCAAGCTTTCTGGGTACGACCTCATCATCTCGTCCAGCCACTGCGTCGCCAAGGGCGTGATCCCGCCGCCCGGCGCGGCGCACGTCTGCTACTGCCACACACCGATGCGGTACTTGTGGGACCAGCGTGACGACTACATCCGTCGCGTGCCTGGAATCCTGCGGCCGATCCTGCGGTCGCAGCTGGAGCGGCTGCGAACGTGGGATGTCGTCTCGTCGGCCCGTGTCGACCACTTCGTCGCCAACTCCCGGCTGGTCGCCCGCAGGATCGAGCGCTACTGGCGCCGGGAGGCGGAGGTCATCCCACCGCCGGTCGACACCGAGTTCTTCTCCCCGGGCGGAGAGCACAGCTCGCACCTGCTGATGGTGGCCGCCCTGGTTCCGTACAAGAGGGTGGAGGTCGGCATCGCGGTCGCCAAGGAGCTGGGGTTGCCGCTGCACATCGTGGGCGAGGGGCCACTGCGGCGGACGCTCGCGTGGAACGCGCCGGGGTCGGTGCGCTTCCTCGGGCGTGTCACACGTGAGCGGCTTCGTGAAGAGTTCCGCTCGGCGGCCCTGCTGCTGGTGCCCAACGTCGAGGACTTCGGCATGGCTACGGTCGAGGCGCTGGCGTGTGGGACGCCGGTCGTCGGTCTCGAGCAGTCGGGCACGGCCGACATCGTGATCAGCGGCGAACACGGCGAGCTGGCCGCAGACGGTTCGGTCGCCGCGCTCGTCTCGGCCTGCGGCACCGTGATGGCCAAGAGCTTCGACGCGGCGGCGCTGCGCTCGCGCGCGGAGAGCTTCTCCCGGCAGCGTTTCCGCCGCCGTTTCACCTACCTGCTCGATCGCGTGCTGCCAGCACGAGGCGCCTCATGATCGGCGAGAAGCTCCGCATCAACCGCTCCGGCCTCGTGGCCGTGGACCTGGTGGCCACGTACCTGGCGCTCTTCCTTGCCTACCACCTGCGCTTCAACGTCGAGGTGTACCCGATCACCAAGGGCATACCTCCCTTCGAGCCCTACCTGGCACTGTTCCCGATCATCACGCTGATCTGGCCGGTGGTCTTCTACTTCCGTGGCCTCTTGCAGGGACGGCCCCAGCGCTCCCGGGTGGAGGAGGCGTTCGCGGTCACCGTGGCGGTGGTGGTGGCGGTGCTGGTGCTCAACGCCGGGCTCGCCTTCTACCGAGAGTTTACCTACTCCCGTCTCGTCCTCGGCATGTTTGCCGTGCTCGACGTCGTGTTCGTCGTGATCGCGCGCATCGTGTTCTGGGGCGTGATGGCACGCATCTGGGCCTCCTCCCGGCACCGCCGGCGGGCCCTCGTGGTGGGCGCCGGGGAGCTCGGCCGCATGGTGGCGGAGAAGCTCGCGGAGCACCGGGAGCTCGGCCTGGACGTGGTCGGGTTCCTGGACGACGACCCCGGCAAGGCCAACGCGCGCTTTGTCGGCTTTCCGGTGCTCGGGGCGCTGGATCAGCTGGAGGAGGTGGCGCGCAGATACAAGGTCGAACTGCTGTACGTGGCTCTGCCGCTCGGGTCGCAGCACAAGACCGTGCGCGTGCTCAAGAGCGCCGAGCCGCTGCTGCTCGCCGTGAGGGTCGTCCCCGACCTCCTGCAGTACTACACCCTGCACGCAGGGGTCGAGGATCTGGACGGCATCCCGGTCATCAACCTGACCCAGATCCCGCTCGCCGGTTGGAACACCTTCCTGAAGTGGTTGGTGGATCTGCTTCTCTCGGCGCTCGCGGTGCTCGTGCTCTGGCCGTTGATGGCGGTGATCGCGTTGTTGATCTACCTGGAGGACCGCGGGCCGGTCTTCTACCGACAGCTGCGTATGGGGCTCGACGGCAAGCCGTTCCGCATCATCAAGTTCCGCACCATGATCCAGAACGCGGAGGAGTCCACAGGGCCGCGCTTCGCGGTCCCCAACGACCCCCGAACCACGCGGGTCGGCATCTGGCTTCGGCGCACCTCTCTCGACGAGCTGGCGCAGCTCCTCAACGTGGTGCGCGGCGACATGTCGCTGGTGGGCCCGCGGCCGGAGCGGCCGGAGTTCGTCGAGCGCTTCCGCAAGCGCTTTCCCGAGTACATGTCGCGCCACCGCGTGCGCGCCGGGATCACCGGTTGGGCGCAGGTCCATGATCTGCGCGGGCAGACCTCGATTCGCAAGCGCATCGCGTACGATCTCTACTACATCGACAACTGGTCGCTGGCGCTGGACTTCAAGATTATGTGGCTGACGATGGTGCGCTTCCTGCGCCACCGCCACGCGTACTGACTGCGCCGCCGTACCTGGGACCGACTATCATCGCCGCCTTGGGGGGAGTGCCGATGGAGCAGGCACCGCCGGTCTGGACCGAGAGCTTCCGGGTGCGGGCGTACGAGGTGGATGCCACTGCGAAGGCGTCCGTGCCGGCGATCGCCAACTGGCTGCAGGAGACGGCGGGGAACCACGCCACCGCGCTCGGTTGGGGGGTGGACGCCCTCCAGGCGCGGGGGCGCACCTGGGTGCTGGCGCGGCTGCACCTCTGCCTCAGCCATGTGCCCGGGTGGCGTGAGGACGTGAGGGTCGCCACCTGGCCGTCGGGGGTACACCGCCTTTACGCGCTCCGTGAGTTTCGGGTCATCGGCCCGGGGGACCGTGAGCTTGGGATCGCAACGACGGGGTGGGTGCTGCTGGACCTCGCCACGCGGCGGCCGGTCCGGCTCCCGGATGAACTTGACGAAATTGCACACATCACGCCAGACCGCGTGCTCGCGGACCCGTTCGCCAAGCTCCCCGAGGTCAACGGGGCCGATGCCGCAAGGACTCTCGTGGTGCGCTTTGCTGACCTGGACATGAACCGGCACGCCAACAACGTGAGCGTGATCGCGTGGGCGCTCGAGGCGCTCCCCGACGAGGTCGTGCTCGGCGCCTCGCTGGCCGAGTTGGAGATCGAGTTTCGCGCCGAGGCGCTTCGCGGCGATCACATCCTCGTCCAGACGCGGCGAGCCCCGGAGGGATCCACGGCCTTCCTGCACCGACTGCTGCGCGAGAGCGACGGCCGCGAGATCGCCCGGGCGCGCACCGTGTGGCGGTCGGGCTGACGCAATTGGGTGCACGCGGGCGCGAGACGGCGGATCAGTCGCCGGTTCTCGCCGCTCGACACGCCTCGCAGGCGCAGCTCGCTCGGAGGTCGTCGAGGGTATAGATCCCGTGGTCGTGGCCGTCGCCCCAGGTCACCTTGAGACCGTAGTTGCCGACCAGGTGGGTCGCGACAGGCACGAAGGCCTCCGGCTTCAGCGGTTTGAGGATCGGCAGCGACGCGCGGCCGAAGAGGTGCCGCTCACCTTTGCAGGCGGCGCAGGTGCACGCCTTGCGCAGGGTCGCGCCAGGGTAGTAGGACTCGTGACCGTCGCCCCACACCACCACGACCTCATCGCCGACTAGCACAGCCTGCGACACCCTCGTTCGCTCGTTGGAAGACATTGCCCCTCGTTCTCGCAAAGGCTGGAGGAGGTGGTTCAATTCCACCGCGAGCCCGGCGGGCTGGTGACCCCGGTCGGTGCTCCTCCGTCGGCGCTGTTAGCGTGTAGCATGGGCCGATGCGAGCAACGGTCGTGGTTGCCAATGCGCCGTGGCGCTGGCGTACTTCGTTCGTCGAAATGGTGCGCGGGGCGGAGTGTGTGCTCGCGGCCGACGGCGGCGCCAACCACCTCGCCAGAATCGGTGTGCGACCCGAAGCCGTCGTGGGGGACCTCGACTCGATCCGCCCCGGGGTGCGGAGCTGGATCGGCGAGGAGCGCATGGTGCTGCGCCCGGACCAGGACTTCACCGACTTGCACAAGACGCTCGAATTCGCCTTTGACGAGCGCGGCGCCCGGCAGGTGATCGTGCTGGCCGCCACCGGCGGGAGGCTCGACCACGCGCTGGAGAACCTGGCGCTCCTGGTGCGCTGGGCCGCGCGAGGCTCACTCGAGCTTCGCGATGAGCGGCACCGCGTCGTGCCGGTGCTCGGGAGGACGGAGTTCGCGACCGCCCCCGGGCAAGGGATCTCGCTCATGCCCGTAGGGCGGTGCGAGCGGGTGTGGACGAAAGGACTGCACTGGGAGCTGGCAGGCGAGCCCCTAGACGTGGCCGGCAGGACCGGCGTCTCCAACCTCGCCCAGGGCCACCGCACGGAGATCCGGGTGGAGGGCGGCGCGCTGCTGGTTTTCCTCTCCGACCCCGTCACGCACTGATAGAATCTCCGCCGTGCAGTTCAAGATGGCGGGCTCCCCCCGCATCCTTCAGGCGTTTTACCGGCTCTACTTCGGCTTCTGGATCCCGACCCTGGTGTGGGCGTCCATCCGCTGGCCGCTCGGCCTCATGTACTGGATGGCCCGCAACCTCGTGATGCTCCCGTTCAACATCGTGCGCCCCAAGTACCTGCGGGCGGTCAAGGGCAACTATAGCCGGATCCTCGGCCTGCCCGCGGACCACCCGGAGGTGCGGCGGCTCGCCTGGGCGATGGGGTACCAGCACGCCTACCACTGGATCGACTTCTTCCGCTGGTCGCAGCTGTCGCCTGAGAAGTTGGAGGCGAACATCGAGGCGATCGAGGGCGAGCAGCACTTCCAGGCGGCGCGGGCGTCCGGGCGCGGCACGCTGCTCCTGACCGCCCACATGGGAAACCCGGAGGTCGGTGCGGTCGGCCTCGGCACCCACTTCGAGCCGGTGCACGTGCTGTACTGGCGTGACCGGTTCGCGACCGCGGAGGAGTTTCGCACCCGTATGCGGCTGCGCGGCAACGTGCACGGCATCCCGGTGGACGCGTCCCCTTTCTCGGTGGTTCCCGCGTTGCGCATCCTCGAGAACGGCGGCATTGTCGCTGCGCACGGCGACCGCGAGTTTTCCGGACAGGGCTGGCCGGTCCAGTTCTTCGGCGCCACCGCCAAGTTCCCACCTGGGCCGTTCATGCTCGCGGCGCGCTCAGGTGGGCTGGTGCTGCCGACGTTCTTCCTGCTCACGCGGCAGCGGCGGTTCCACGTGATCCACGAGGAACCGCTCTCGGTCGCCGGAAACGGTGACGTGGAGGCGCGTGCGCTCGCAGCGATGCAGGCGTGGGCGGGCATCCTGGAGCGCCGCATCCGCGAGTTCCCCGACCAGTGGTACTGCTTCTACCCGTTCTGGGCTTGAGACCTGGGTTTCGAGGCTTGAGGAAGAACCTTGCCTCAAGCCGCACCGAGGATGGTAGGCAAGCGTGGTTGGGTTGAGCGCGGGACCCCCCGCAAGAAATAGTGGCTGGGGAGCAGGGATTCGAACCCCGATACCGCGGTCCAGAGCCGCGTGTCCTGCCGTTGGACGACTCCCCAGCACGGCGAGGACGATCATTCTAGGCAAAAGGCTCAGGGTGTCAACCTGATCGAGGTCCTCCGGGCGGCGGGTGAGGGGCAGCAAAGGCGCACACGGCCCGTGGCGGAGTGGCCGCAAGGCGCTCGTGTCCTCCCGGTTCGCTTCGGCGGCTGCTAGACTTTCCGGACGAGGCGAGAGCGAAACGAGGCGAAGCGAAGGGGCACGCATGGCAGACATGGTGAGGACACGGATAGCGCCCAGCCCGACCGGCGACCCACACGTGGGCACGGCCTACGTGGCGCTGTTCAACTACGCCTGGGCGCGCAAGAACGGCGGCCAGTTCATCCTGCGCATCGAGGACACCGACCGCGAGCGCTCCAACCCCGCCTCCGAGCGGATGATCTTCGAGGCGCTGCACTGGCTCGGCCTCTCGTGGGATGAGGGACCCGACGTCGGCGGGCCCTTCGGGCCCTACCGCCAGAGCGAGCGGTCCGAGATCTACCGGGAGCACGCCGAAAGGCTGGTCGCCACAGGCAGTGCCTACCCCTGTTTCTGCACCAAGGAGCGCTTGGAGGCGCTGCGGGAGGAGCAGCGCAGGGCGAAGGTGGCCCACGCCCTCGGCTACGACGGCCACTGCCGGGCGGTCCCGCCCGCAGAAGGGCAGCGACGCCGGGCCGCCGGCGAGCCCCACGTGATTCGGCTCGCCATGCCGCGCGAAGGCGAGACCGTGGTTTCTGACCTGCTGCGGGGTGAGCTCCGCTTCGACAACACGCTGGTGGACGATCAGGTTCTGATCAAGAGCGACGGCTACCCGACCTACCACCTGGCCAACGTGGTGGACGATCACCTGATGGGGATCACGCACGTCATCCGCGCGGAGGAGTGGATCTCGAGCTTGCCCAAGCACGCCATGCTCTACCGCGCGTTCGGCTGGGACCTGCCGGTCTTCTGCCACCTGCCGCTGCTGCGCAACACGGACAAGTCCAAGATCTCCAAGCGGAAGAACCCGGTTTCGCTCAACTACTATCGGCGCGCCGGCTACCTCCCCGAGGCGCTGCTCAACTTCCTCGCGCTTCAGGGGTGGGCGATCGCCGAGGACCGGGAGGAGTTCACCCTGGATGAGTTCATCGCCACCTTCGAGCTCTCCAAGGTCACGCTTGGTGGGCCGGTCTTCGACCTCGAGAAGCTGACCTGGATGAATGGCAAGTACATCCGCAAGCTCACGGTGCCGCAGCTCCTCGATCGACTGCGCGGGGACCTGCTGAGCGACGAGTACCTCCTCAAGGTGCTGACGCTGGCACACGAGCGCATCGAGAGGCTCGAAGAGTTCGTCGAGTACGCGAGTTTCTTCTTCGTCGGAGAGCTCGAGTACGACGCGGAGGCACGGGGGAAGCTCGTGGCCAAGAAGTGCACGCCCGAGCAGACCGCCCTGGCCCTGGAGCGCCTCCTGGAGGAGAGCCTCGACCAGCTCCTCGAATGGGAGCCGGCCCGAATCGAGGAGACGATGCGGGCGTACTGCGAGGCCACCGGTTGGAAGACTTCGGATCTGTTCATGCCGGTGCGCGTGGCGGTCACGGGCAAGGCCGCCACCCCGCCGCTGTTCGAGACGATGGCAGTGCTCGGGAAGGAGATCTGCCGGCGCCGGCTGCGCCGGGCCGCCGAGACGCTGCGCGCCATGAAGGCTGAGGGAAACCCTGGCGCGCACGGAGGCGAGGACGAGAAGCCATGAAAGAGAAGGAACCGAAAGCAGGGGCGAGTTCGCGGCAGGAGGGTGGGGGATCCGACGCCGCTGCACCGCCGACCCACTTCATCCGCCAGATCATCGACGAGCACAATAAGACGGGGAAATTCGGCGGCAAGGTGGCGACGAGGTTTCCCCCTGAGCCCAACGGCTACCTGCACATCGGCCACGCCAAGTCGATCTGCCTCAACTTCGGGCTCGCCCAGGAGTACGGCGGCACCTGCAACCTCCGCTTCGACGACACCAACCCCACCAAGGAGGAGCAGGAGTACATCGACTCGATCGAGCAAGACGTGCGCTGG
>JALHTD010000418.1 GCA_022865555.1 Thermoanaerobaculaceae bacterium
CCTCGACCCGGTGGAGACCCTGTTCATCGTGTCCTCCAAGACCTTCACGACGCTGGAGACGATGACCAACGCCCGCTCGGCGAGGGAGTGGTTGCTTGCCGGCCTGGGGGGCGACGAGAGGTCGATTGCGAAGCATTTCGTGGCGGTCTCCACCAACGCCGCGGAGGTGTCGAAGTTCGGCATCGACACAACCAACATGTTCCCCTTCTGGGACTGGGTCGGCGGGCGCTACTCCATGGACTCGGCGATCGGTCTCTCCACGATGCTCGCAATCGGCCCGGCCAACTTCCGCGCCATGTTGGACGGCTTCCACCAGATGGACGAGCACTTCCGGTCCGCCCCGTTCGAGAAGAACCTCCCCGTCCTGATGGGCCTCCTGACGGTCTGGTACACGGACTTCTTCGGCGCCCAGACCGTCGCGGTTCTCCCCTACGAGCAGTACCTGAAGCGCTTCCCCGCCTACCTGCAGCAGCTGACGATGGAGAGCAACGGCAAACGCGTCACGCTCGACGGGACCGCGGTTGACTACGACACCGGCCCCATCTACTGGGGCGAGCCGTGGACCAACGGCCAGCACTCCTTCTACCAGCTGATCCACCAGGGGACCAGGCTCATCCCGTGCGACTTCATCGCGTTCGTGGAGCCGCTCAACCCCCTCGGCCGGCACCACGACATGCTCCTGGCCAACGTCTTGGCCCAGGCCGAGGCGCTGGCGTTCGGCAAGACGCCCGAGCAGGTCGAGGCCGAAGGCACGCCGGACTGGCTCGTGCCGCACCGCGTCTTCGTGGGCAACCGGCCGTCCAACGCGATCCTCGCCCAGCGACTCACCCCTGAGGCTCTCGGCGCGCTCATCGCGCTCTACGAGCATTCGGTCTTCACCCAGGGCGCGATCTGGAACATCGACTCGTTCGACCAGTGGGGCGTGGAGCTCGGCAAGGTGCTGGCCCAGCGCATCATCCCGGAGCTCGAGAGCGAGACCGAGCCCACGCTCGGCCACGACAGCTCCACGAACAACCTGATCCGCCGCTACCGGAAGCTCAAGGGGTAGACGGGAGAGTAAAAGGAAAAGGAACTAGAAGCGTCCAGGTGGCCCCACCGATCCTGGCGGCCATGCGCTTCGGGTTCGCCGGGCATCTTGAACAACCACGCGACGCGTGACAGGCTGAGAGCCGCGATGGAGATCAGGGTACTTGCGGACGCCGATGCGGTCGCCAAAGAGGCAGCGAAAGTCATTGCGGCGGAGGCTCGTGCGGCGGTTGCCGCGCGCGGCCTTTTCATCGTGGCCGTCAGCGGCGGCCGCACGCCGCGGGTGATGCTGCGCGCCCTGGCAGGCGAGAAGGTGCCCTGGCAGGCCGTTCATGTCGTCCAGGTGGACGAGCGGGTGGCCCCCGCGGGGCACCCCGACCGGAACCTCACCCACCTGCGCGAGACCCTGCTCGATCACGCACCGCTGCGCGCCGAGCAGGTCCACGCCATGCCGGTGGAGGAGAACGACCTCGCGGAGGCCGCGGCGCGCTACAGCCGGGAACTGAGGGCCGTCGCCGGCTCCCCGCCGGTGCTCGACCTCGCCCACCTCGGCCTCGGGTCGGACGGCCACACGGCTTCCCTGGTCCCGAGTGATCCGGTTCTCGAGGTGAGCGACGCGGAGGTTGCTCTCACCGGGGTCTACCAGGGGAGGTGTCGGATGACCCTGACGTACCCGGTGCTCAACCGCGCACGATACGTCCTGTGGGTCGTGACGGGCAGCGAGAAGGCCGGCATGCTCGTGCGCCTTCGCGATGGAGACCCGTCCATCCCGGCAGGGCGGGTCAGTCAGGCACATGCCCTGGTCCTTGCCGACCAGGGCGCTGCAGGACAGCTGGAAACACCCTGAACCGGTGGAAGCAAGCGTGCGCGTAGATTGAAAGAGGAGTTGGTCGCCCATCTGCGCGCCGCGCTTGCGCTGCCTCCCGCTCTCAGCAGCCCGGCATTGGACCAAAGGCCAATAGCGTCGGCCTAAGGGCCGCGATATGAATGGCCCGTGAAACTCCGCCAATGCCACCCGCACGGGTGTCGGCGGACCACCGGAGGCGAAGCAGTCCGTCTGGAGGGTGATTGAGCCTCCACTGGTTTAGGGCGAGGAGAAGGGTCCGCCATCAGCATGAAGAACGACTGGAAGCGCATCTTCGCGTGGCAGCAGCACGAGAAAGCGACGAGTGTGGAGTGAACACACTCAGTGTTCGGTAACAAGTGAAGGGGGTGTGAGGGCAAGACGATGAGCATCACCTGAGGCTTGGGAATAGATCAGCGGAAGTTTGATTCTGTCAACACGAAGGAAAAGCAAAGGAGCCGGAAAATGAAGCACACCACGAGATTCTGTTTCATGTTGTTTGCACTGGTTGTTGTGCTGGGCCTGGTCGCAGGGCCGGCGGCGGCGCAGCAGAAAAAACCCAACATCCTCATCATCTGGGGAGACGACATCGGCCAGTTCAAC
>JALHTD010000419.1 GCA_022865555.1 Thermoanaerobaculaceae bacterium
GGGACTCCTCGGCGTCCATCGGGGTCACCACCCGGAAAGGCGCCAGACGCTCGGCCTGCAGGCGCAGGCGCTCCCAGAAGCGGCCGGCATGGCCGCCCCCGGCGGCAGGGTTGACCAGCACGAGGGTCGGGCTCACACCACCCCCGGGGGCAACCAGTTGGCCACCGCGCGCTCCAGCCGCCTGATCTCGCCGTTCCAGCGCGAGACCGACCACCCCGCGGCGCGGCGCAGCAGCGGCCGCAGCTTCGGGGCGATCTCCATGCAGAGGCGCGGCTGCCACATCCCGAGCCGCACCCGGCGCAGCAGCAGGTCCTCCAGGTGCAACACGCCCCCGAAGCGCACGTGCCAGACCAACTCCGCGCCACAGAGGTCGAGCCCATCGGCCACCGGCCGCAGCCTCTCGGGATCCGCAGCCGCCGCGGGCAGCGCCAGCGCGCCCAGCCGGCGCACGAGTCCCTGCGCCACTTCATCGCCGACGCCGAGTCGTTTGAGTCCGTGCGCGAGCTCCGCCCGTTCCGCGCGCCACGGCAGCGCGACCACAGCGGTCTGGGGCGGCCCCACACGATCCTGCCGCTCCTCAGGGAGGCGCTTGACCACGGTGTCCACGACCTTCTCGGCGGTGGCGCGGAACGTCGTGAGCTTGCCGCCGGCCGTCGAGACGAGCCCCCGTTCCTCCCACACCGCCTCCTCTCGCGAGGCGGCGGAGGGGGTTTCGGCGTGGCTCGAGAGCACCGGACGCAAGCCCGCGAAGGCACCGCTCACGTCCTGCGCCCGCAAGCGCGCAGCCGGGAAGACGTGCTGGGCGAAGCGCAGCAGGTACGCGGCCTCCTCCGCGCTGGGGCGGGGGTCGTCCAGCGGGCCGGTGTGGAAGAGGTCGGTGGTGCCCACGAGCGTCCCCTCGGGGTGCGGCACCGAGAACACCGGTCGGCCGTCGTCCGGGGACAGCGCGGTCACCGCCACCTCCAGGGGGAGGCGGTGCCGCGCGAACAGCAAGTGGGAGCCGCGGGAGGGGCGCAGCTTCGACCGGGTCGCGCCGGCCATCGCGCGAACCTCGTCCCCCCAGACTCCGGTGGCGTTCACGACGACGTGCGCCCGTACCTCCTGGGTTGAGCCGCTCTCCAGATCACGTACCAGAGCGCCCGCGACCTCCCCGTCGCGGCCCCGCAGCAGCCCCTCGACCTGGGCATAGCTCACTGCGACGCCCCCCGCCAGCACCCCCGCCGTCACCACCGCCAGCACCAGGCGGGCATCGTCGGAGAGAGCGTCGTCGTAAAGCAGGCCGAACTCAAGCCCCGGCCTCGCCAGAGCCGGCACCAGGGCTGCCGCTGCCTGTGCGTCCACCTTCTCGTGGCGGTGGCGGACCGGCGTGAGGTGGTCGTACATGGCGAGGCCCAGGTCCACCTGCCACCCCGGGGTGGCGTCGTTCTCGTAAGACGGGTAGAGGAAGCGCACGGGCCACACGAGGTGCGGGCTGGAGAGCGCCAGCAGATCGCGCTCGCGGCATGCGGTGCGGGTGATCCCGAGCTGCATCTTTCGCAGGTAGCGGAGCCCGCCGTGGATCAGCTTGGAGGACCGCGATGAGGTGCCGCAGCCGAAATCCCCGCGCTCCACGAGGCCCACCGCGAGGCCACGCAGTGCCGCGTCGTGGAGGATCCCCGCACCGGTGATGCCGCCGCCGATGACCAGCAGGTCGAGCCCCTCGCCGAGTCGCCGCCAGCCGCGCTCCCGCCAGCCGGGCGGGAACATCAGCTCGCCTCCGCGGGCAGCAGCACGCCGGGGTTGAGCACTCCCCGCGGGTCGAGCTCGCGCGCGAGCGCGGAGAGTGCCGCGATCCCCGTTCGTCCCACCTCTCGCTCCAGGTACGGCGCGTGGATCGTCCCCACCCCATGGTGGTGGGAGACCGTGCCGCCGGCCTCCAGCAGCGCCTCGGTCGCCGCGCGTTTCAGCGCACCCCACTGGGCGAGCTCGGCACCACGCGAGAGCGGCCAGATAAAGGTGAAGTAAAGCGATGCCCCGTCGCGGTAGGCGTGGGAGAGGTGACAGAGGATCGCGAGCCGCAAGCCTTGACCCTCGCCCGCGGAGATCATCGCCCCCCGCACCGCCGAGTAGACCGTGCCGAGGCTCGCCCAGGGCGCAGCGGTCTCCAGGGTGTCCACGCCCCAGCCCTCGGAGAGCAACTCGTCCCGCAGGTAGGGGTGGCGGAAGCGCTCGGCCCGCCACCGCCGCCAGCCGGCGTGCCCGAGGGCCAGCCCGCCCGCCGCGCGCCAGAGCTTCGCGGCGGCCTGCTCGGCCAGTGTCACCTCCTGCGCGCCACCCGCCCAGCCC
>JALHTD010000420.1 GCA_022865555.1 Thermoanaerobaculaceae bacterium
AAGGGAATCCTCCAGGGACTTTCTACCTCGGGGTGACCTCCGCACTCAACGTTCCGGGGTCCCGAGCAAGATCGGGCCTTCGCGTGATCCCGCCGCCGCCAAAGTGATCCATTCGCCGTTTTCAAACTGATCCACCGATATCGCTCGGAAGTTGCCCGGCTGGGCTGCCGGAGCTTCCGCTGGAGGATGCTCGGAATGGATCAGGTGTACGTGGTTCGGCACAAGGTGAAGGTGGAGGGGCTGTCGGCGCGGGAGGTGGCCCGGCAGTGCGGGATCTCCCGCAACACGGTCCGGCGGTACGTGGAGGGGACCGCCGTTCCCGGCCGGCGGCGAGAGCAGCCGGGCGGGCCGCAGGCCCGCCTGGATGTCCTCCGCCAGCGGCTGGGGGCGCTGCTCCAGGAGTCGCCGCGGTGGACGGGAGGCAAGCAGCGGCTCACGGCCACCCAGCTCCACCGGATGGTGGTCGGCGAGGGGCACCAGGTCGGCGTGACGCTCGTGAAGGAGTTCGTGGCCGAGTGGAAGCGGCAGCGGCAGGAGGTGTTCGTGCCGCTCGTGTACCGGCCCGGCGACCTCGGCGAGGTGGACTTCTTCGAGGTGCTCGTCGACGTGGGTGGGAAGCGCCGGAAAGCGTGGATGTTCCTGATGCGGCTCATGCATTCGGGGCGCGACTTCGCCTGGATCTACGACCGCCAGGATCAGGTCTCGTTCCTCGACGGGCACGTTCGGGCCTTCGAGCATTTCGGCGCCGTGCCGCTGCGGCTGATTTACGACAATCTGCGCTCGGCTGTGGCGAAGGTGCTCGTGGGCTCCGAGCGGCAGCTCACGGCGCGGATGGAGGCGCTGGCGGCGCACTACCTCTTCGAGCCGTGCTTCGCTCGGCCGAGGACGGGCCACGACAAGGGCGGCGTGGAGAGCCGTGGCAAGGGCGTCCGATGGGAGCACCTCGTGCCCATTCCCACCGGGGAGAGCCTGGAGCAAGTGAGTCGCCTGCTCGTGGAGCGGCTCGACCGAAGGGCGGTCGAGAACCACGACGCCGAGGGACGGCTCATCATCGACCGCTTCGAGGACGAACTGGGCCGGATGCTGCCGCTTCCCGGGCGGCCCTTCCGGCCGCATCGCCTGGCGTTGCCCACCGTGTCGCGTCGCTCCCTCGTGAAGGTGGAGGGGGCCGTGTACTCGGTTCCGTGCGAGTGGGCAGGGCTCGACGTCACGGTTCACATCGGCGCGGCCGAGATCGAGATCGTCGGCCCCACCGGCACGGAGACGTACCCTCTCCTCCGGTTCGGCCAGCGCGCCGTGCGCTACCGGCACTACATTCGCGAGCTCGCTCGCAAGCCCCAGGCGCTCCGACAGGTTGCCGACGAATTGCTCGGCGAACTCGGAGAGCCCTTCTCGACGGCGTGGCGGCTCCTCGTGGACGAGCAGGGACCCAAGCAGGCGGCCCGCGCCTTCGCCCAGGTGCTGAAGGGGCTCGAGCGGCACGGCGAGAAGGTCGTGGGCGAGCGGATCTCCGCCGCGCTGGATCGTGGCGAGCCGCTCCACCTCGCCCTCGTGCAGCCCCCTCGCGAGAGGGCCGTCGCCGAGGACGGCCTGCCGTCGAGCCTGCAGGGCATCGACGTGGCGGCGGCTTCCGCCGCCGACTTCGACGTGCTCCTCGGGGGTGGCCGATGAGCCGGGACGCCGTCGTTGGCGACGTCATCCGCTCCCAGGCCCGGACGCTAAAGATGCCGGGGCTCGCGCGAGCCTACGAGAGCCTGGGGCGCGAGGCCCGCGAGGAGCACTGGACGCACGAGGAGTACCTCCACGAGGTTCTCGCCGCAGAGGTGGCCTCGCGTGCCGAATCGGCCGTGCGGAACCGCGTCCGCGACGCCCGCTTCCCGGAACCGAAGACGCTCGACACCTTCGACTTCCAGGCGTCCGAGGGCGTCGATGCCGCCCAGGTCGCGGCGCTCGCCCGCGGCAAATGGATCGAGAGCGCCGAGAACATCATCCTGGCCGGCCCGATTGGAACCGGGAAGACTCACCTCGCCATCGCACTCGGCCTGGAGGCTGCTCGTCAGCGCCGGCGCGTCGCCTTCTGGCGCGCAGCAGACCTCGTGCGTGTTCTCGTGGAGGCCCGCGACAAGCGAGAACTCTCCCGCCTCCAGCGGCGCCTCGGCCGCGTGGACCTCCTCGTGCTCGACGAGGTGGGCTTCGTTCCCTTCGACCGCGAGGGAGGGGAACTCCTCTTCAACCTCGTCGCCGACCGCTACGAGCGAAGGTCGGTGCTCGTGACGAGCAACCTCGCGTTCGGTGAATGGCCGAAGGTTTTCGGAGGCGACGAGAAGCTCACCACCGCACTCCTCGACCGCCTCGCCCACCACGCCACCGTCATCACCACCAAGGGCAAGAGCTTCCGCATGCGCCGTCGTCAGGAAGCCACTGCCTCGCCAGGAGGACCGAAGAAAGGTTAGGCTTCACACCGTCGCCCCGTGGATCAGTTTCACTCCGGCGCGGTGGATCACTTTCAGAGCGGCGGAATCAGTCGTTGCCGTCGGTTGATTTCTCGATCCGGTTCCCCAGGCTTCTCCCAGCGTCCGGGAGACATACGGGAGACGGTAGCTGCTTCGCCTTCCGCCAGACTGATGTCGAGCTACTACGCCGCCACGACGTGGAGATGTCCTCGGCCCTTGGTCGAACGCCTCGCTCTGATCACGATGTCGACGTCCTGGCCCAGGCTGGTGATGAACTTGAGGAGCCGGTCGGTGGAGAAGCCCGCCAGGCGCCCGCGCAGGAGCGCCGAGACCTTGGGCTGATCCACCCCGAGAATCTCCCCTGCGGCAGCCTGGGTGAGCTTCCTGCTGGCGATGATCTCGGCGATCCGGGCAGCGAGCTCGGCCTTCGTCAGCGCCTCGTCCGCCGAAGTCACGTCGAGGTCCTTGAACACGTTGCCGCCGCTCATCTTGTAGTCAGTCCTCTTCTTCACTTGACTCTCCTCTCGCCTTGACCATCTCCGCGTGGATCGCTTCCGCGCGCCGGAGCCGTCGCCTCACGAGTTCCAGATCCTGCTGGGGCGTCTTCTTCCCCTTCCTCGACTTCTTCTGAAAGGCATGAAGGGCGAAGACAACCCCTTCTTGAGATCCTCCCTCCAGTTTCCGGCCCAGAGGAGGCTCATCAGCGGCTAGGGAGCGACCTTCAGGAATCTGCGGTCAAAACGGTACTCGATAGGGGAGCTGATCCTCACCTCGGCCCAGCGTTCGTGATCCGGATTGAGGAGGATGTTCCTTTCCTCACTCATCACGGCGGACGGGACAACCAAGGCCAACGAGCGTCCGCTGGCAGCCCAGCTCGTCCCGATCATGGATAAGGAAGGATCTGCCGGATGGTCCGCCCATGAGGGTGGCAGGCTACCGACGTCATGAGTCTCGATTGAGTCGTCAGGCACGTCAACCCGGAAAAGGAAGTACGGTTTGCTCATCTGGGGGGGGAGCACATGAACCAACTGTTCAAGTACGGCCAGTGCTCTTGATTCAGAAGCATACACTACCCGTGTTCCCTTGCTGTTCCATCGTCCGCCAAACCTTGAGGCACTCTTGCCGTCAAAGGCGTCGGCCTTCTGATCCCGAGTTGTGATTCTCCACGCTATCACTAGCCAATCACGCCATGCTCAATGCGGCCGAGAACATCAAGAACGGCCCCCGACCCGACGTCGGTGTCCAGCAGACCGAGTGGCGGCCTGCCCCCAAGGGCTCCGTTCGGCATGCGAACCCACTCGCGAGCGGCCGTCGAGGTGCCAAGCACCTCGCTGGCT
>JALHTD010000421.1 GCA_022865555.1 Thermoanaerobaculaceae bacterium
AGACGGAGAGGCTCAAGGTGGAAGGAAGAGTTCGGGGGAGGTCCGCGTTGACATTGGCGTGATGCGGACCTACGTTAGCGCGACAAGCTCAGCACACGAGGGGAGGCACGAAGGCGAAGTGGCTATCTTCGACCAGGGTTGGCCACCGCCCCACTGTGGGCTTGAGTTCCAGTGAAGATCTGGCCTTCGATTTTCATGCTGCTCGCGGGAGCAGTCGGAGCGCAGACGACTGGGATCAGCATCAGAATCATCCCGTGGGCGGTGTACAAGATGGATGGAGTATCGACCTCCGAGACGGGAGCCAGGAGTCAGATCTACTGCCATAGTGCGGACGGGGAAAGTTGCTTCCCCTGGCTGCCCGGGTTGGAACTCGCGTGCGATCCCCCGATGGTAAGGAGTTTCACCCCCTGCGCCGCAGTGACTCCGACTCCGATCCGGCGGACGGCAACACCAACACCGACGGCAACACCAATCCCGACCGCCACGCCGACCCCCGTGCCCGAGGGGCCCGGTTACCCCCCTTTTAGGGGTGCCTCCTAACGAGAAGGCACTTGCGCAATCGCGGAGGGTCAAACCCAAAGCTCTGAGGAGTTGCACACACACTTGAACGTGGCCGTGTTAAGCAAACACACCCATGAGGCTGCCTCAAAGCGTCTGCAGGTTCTGTCCGGGCGGGGACTCCAGGGGGAGATCGCGAGCACGACGCCCCTAGGAAGAGAACGCTCTGCGTAGCGACAACGCTTGGTTGCGCGCACTCCACAAAGGAAAGAAACCGTTTCGTCCCGCCTGCGGCGCCTGCGTTCCCAGCCCACTCCTCGCAGGCCGACCGGTGTCCGCCCGGCCGGCGCCTTGAACATGCCTTGACTCCAGGCATGATAGGCTCGCACAAGAAAGGCAATCCCTGTCCCTGATGCGACGTCCCTGGTAAGAACCGGAGACGGTCAGCTGGAGGGAGGCACGAGTGAAGCGAGGAGTCCTGGTCATCGCTCTGGCGGCCGCTCCGCTCCTCGCAGACGACGTCTATCTGCGGGGAGGCGGCCAGATCACGGGCACGATCGTCGAGCGAACGACGGACTCCGTGAGGGTCGATGTCGGCGGAGGGACTCTCACGGTGCGGATGTCGAGCGTCGTCCGCATCGAGGAGACCGTGTCACCGCTCCAGGAGTATCGGGCGCGAGCCGCACGCATTCCCCAAGGCGATGTCGAAGCTTGGCGGGAGCTGGCTCGGTGGGCGACGAGCGGTGCGCTCGGGACCATGGCGAGCCAGGCCTGGTCGAAGGTGGTCGAGATCATGCCGGACGACCCGGAAGCGAACCGCGCGCTCGGTCGGGTCCAGTACGGCGAAAGGTGGGTCACCGAGGAGGAGAGCTACCGTGCCCGGGGGTACGTGGAGTTCGAGGGTGAGTGGATGACACCGGGCGAGCGGCAGGCGATCCTCGAGGACCAGCGGGCCCGCGGGGAGGCGGACCGCCAGGCGGAAGCAGCCCGGCTCCAGGCCGAGGAGAAGGCGAAGAGGGAACGCGAGGCCAAGGAGGCGGCCGAGCACGATATCTGGCGCGGCTCGGCACTGCCCGGCGATGCGACCTACTGGCCCTGGGGGTCCGGAATCGTGTACTGGCCCGCCACACCGGTCCAGCCCACGGGTTCCGGAATGCCGACCAGCATGTCGGTGGGAGGACCCGGATGAAGCGGGAGGCTTCCATGAGCCCGTACCTGCGAGCGCTGCCGCTCCTCGCCGCGCTCCTTTCAGCGTGCTCCTCACCCTCGCCGGTCGATGAGGTGGTCGCCTCGAACCTCGCCGCGCGCGGGGGCAAGGCGAGAATCCAGGCGCTGCACTCGATCCGCGAGACTGGGACGGCCACCGCGAGCGACGGGCGAGTCTCGCGGGTGGTTCTCGAGATCAAGCGACCCGGCCTCTTCCGGCTCCAGTTCTCCTACCAGGGAACGACGAGCGTCTTCGCGTACGACGGGAAGACGGGCTGGCAGGTCGCACCGCTCCAGGGGCAGTTCGAGCCCCAGGCGATGCCGCCGGAGGCCGAGCCGGCGGTGGACCAGCGCGACATCGAAGGCCCTCTCGTCGACTGGCGGGAGAAGGGGCACGTCGTCGAGCTCGTTGGCCGTGAGACGCTCCCCGGCGGAGAGGCGTTCAAGCTCAAGGTGGCGCTCAAGGGCGGCGGGGTCCGCTATGACTACGTCGACGTCGCGTCGCACCAGATCGTCCGCTCCGACGTCCCGCGCACGGTCCGGGGGCGCGCGGTGCAACTGGAGAACACCTTCTCGGACTTCCGACAGGTGGGCGGGCTCGTCTTTCCGAATCTCATCGAGACCCACGTCAAGGACCGACCGCAGGTCCTCAGGATCGCCGTCGAGAAGATCGAGCTCAACCCCGACCTCGACGACGCGCGGTTCCGGTTTCCCCGGTAACGCCTCCGCCCCGGCGACCCCCCACCCGACCTTCGTCGCCTGGGGACCCCCCGAGCCCCCCACGCTCGCCGGGAGTGAGACGCGGCTCCGCTTGTTTGCGGGGGGTCCCGCACGCAACCCGACCACCCGCCCGCGTGCCCTCGACCCCCCGAGCGGCGGCTCTCACCGCAAGTGAATCGCGACTCTCTTCCCACATGCAGCGCCCCGTTCCCGCGAGCGTCCGGGGGTTGCGCCGCACAACCGCGCGGCGTTCTGGCCTACGCGGCGCTTTGTGAAAGATTTCCTTCTCATCCGTCGCTGCTGGATCACAAAACATCGTTGGTGTGTCTCAGCTTTGTTGACGAAACCCCTTTACGGTCGTATGGTTTGACTATGTTTCCTGAGAGATCGGCACGGGGGAGCCGTCTTCTGTCCGGAGCGTTCTTCGTTGGGCCTCCCACAATGCAAGCCTCCAGTGCTCAAGAGGAGCGATGAGCGCGTGCAGGCACGACTGGCTCATGTGCAACCTCCGACATGGCTTTCTGGTCGTCGAGGGGTGTTGGGAGTGCGGTGCCCGCTCTTCGTTCTTCTCCGCTGAGCCCGTTCCACCGATCGACGAATATCACCAAGGGCGACATTTTTGGAGCTACATGGGGAGCTTTCAGACTCTCAAGTTCGACCTGGAATGCCGCGCTTGTGGCACGACAGTAAGCCTCGATGATGTGAATGGGCTGATGCTGTCCGAGTGCAAGGACCCCGACTGCCAGGTCGGAGCGCTCAACAATCAGCAGGGTCCCGGTTCCCTGGTTTACGTAGCGTTGTGCGCGGACAGCACGCATACCATGGGGGAGTGCGTGAGCAGCGGCGGGATCGAAGCTCTTGACCAGTACTTCAACCGGAACATCGAGGACCTGGGCAGACGAGTGATTGTGGTCCCCTGCAAGATGTGCAACAGCGTCGACAAGTGCAGGGGGACGGTGATCGTCGATGTTGGGTTGACGGATATCGAATGAGACGGCGCACGAAAGGCCACGTCGAGCTAGGCGCTCAGCAGGGGGGACCAAATGAAGATCTCTGAACTTGAGGAGAAAGCAGGGCTCAGAGCGCTGAACGACTACAAAGACAGGGAAGTCGAGAGCGTGTACATCTCCGACATGGTCTCGGACATCGTCACCTCGGCCGGGCGGAACGGCATCCTGATCACGCTGCAGACCCACAAGAGCGTTGTCGCCGCCGCAAACCTCGTGGCGGCCGCCATGATCGTGATCGGGAAAGGGAGGATACCGAGCGATGATGTGGTTGAGCTCGCCACGAGGACGGGAATCGGACTCTTCACCTCCGACCTCGACACCTGGACGTTTGCGAAGAAACTGCTGCAACTCGGGCTCGAATAGGTCTCGGTATGGACAGCAAAGGGCATGATCCGTTCCGAGGTCAGATTCCTCCTCTTGGCATGGGAGGGCCTTCAGCGATGCCATGCGATCCCTTCGCCGAGGCTGTGAAGGGTTTCGAGGGAGATTTGGCAGATCTGATCCCCGTTCTTCAGAGGGTCCAGGGCGCCTACGGGTATCTCTCCCCGGACGCGCTTAGGCGGATCTCCCGCTGGCTGAGGATGTCTGAGAACGAGATCTTCGGCGTCGCGACCTTCTTCGCGCAGTTTCGCTTCAGTCAGCCGGGAGAGCATGTCATCAAGGTGTGCCTCGGCACCGCCTGCCATGTGAAGGGAGGGGAGCAGATCCTCGACGTGCTCAAGCGCCGCCTGGATGTCGAACCGGGAGAGAGCACCGCGGACGGGAGGTACCAGCTCGAGCGGGTGGCCTGCCTCGGCTGCTGCGCGCTGGCGCCGGTTCTAGCGATCGACGAAAAGGTCTACGCCGACACATCGGTCCTGAGGGTGCATCAGATGCTGGAGGAGCGGGAGAACCGTGAAGACGCTTGAGACGCAAAGGGCGCACGCGGTTCAGGCGTGGAACGGACTCCAAAACAGCGCTCGCCCGGTGGTTTACGTGGGGGCCGGTTCCTGCGGCCTCGCGGCCGGGGCCGCGGAGGTCGTCGACTCCGTCGAGGGCTATCTGGCGAAGAAGCGAATCGGTGCGGACATCCTGAAGGTCGGCTGCATCGGTCCCTGCTACCTCGAGCCTCTCGTGGATGTCCAGATGCCCGGCAACCCCCGGATCAGCTATTCAAACGTGACGCCGGGAGTAGTCGGGGAGCTCTTCGATTCGTTCTTCGAGAAGGGAGAGATGTTCCGACGCCACCTCGTCGGCCATTTCGGTAAGAACGGATTCAGGGGCGCACCCAAGTTCTTCGAACACCCCATGCTCGAGCGGCAGGTGCGCATCGTCCTTCGCAACTGCGGGATTATCGATCCGGAGAACGTTGACCACTATCTCGCCCTCGATGGCTACAAGGCGTTCGAGAAATGTCTCTCGATGCGCTGGAGCGACGTCCTCGAGATCGTCAAGAACTCCGGACTTCGGGGCCGGGGAGGGGCGGGCTTTCCCACGTGGCGGAAGTGGCTGGTGTGCCGTGAGACCAAGAGCGACACGCGGTATCTGATCTGCAACGCGGATGAAGGCGACCCGGGGGCTTTCATGAACCGGTCGCTGATCGAGGGCGATCCGCACGCGGTGCTTGAAGGGATGCTGATTGCCGCGTATACAATGGGTGCCAGCAAGGGCTTTGTCTACATCCGCGCGGAGTACCCCCTGGCGATAAAGCGGCTCAAGTCAGCCATCGTCCAGGTGCAGGAGCTGGGGCTGTTGGGCCGTGGGATTCTGGGAAGCGAGTTCGACTTCGACATCAGCATCAAGGAAGGTGCGGGCGCCTTCGTGTGCGGCGAGGAGACCGCCCTCATCGCAAGCATCGAGGGGAAAAGGGGCATGCCGCGGACGCGCCCTCCCTTCCCGGCGGTCGAGGGCCTCTGGGGCAAGCCAACCCTCATCAACAACGTGGAGACCCTCGGCACCCTGCCCAACATCATCCGGAACGGGGCTGAGTGGTACTCGCAGTACGGGACCGAGACCTCCAAGGGGACCAAGACGTTCAGTCTGGTTGGCAAACTGCGCCGCACGGGTCTGATCGAGGTCCCGCTCGGCATGACCGTGCGCAGCGTCGTCTACGACATCGGCGGCGGCTCAATCAAGGGCTTCAAGGCCGTGCAGACCGGCGGCCCTTCCGGTGGTTGCCTGGGAGAAGAGTTCCTCGACACGCCCATCGACTACGAGACCCTGGGTGCTGCCGGGTCCATCATGGGATCCGGCGGACTCATCGTCCTCGACAGGAACACGTGCATCGTTGATACGACCAAGTACTTCCTGAACTTCACCCAAGCCGAATCATGCGGCAAGTGCGTGCCCTGTCGGGTCGGAACGAGGCACCTGGCGAACATCCTCGAGAGGATCTCCCAGGGGAAGGGTGAGGTGGTGGATCTGGCCAGGCTCGAGCGGCTGGCCCTCGCGATCAAAGGGGGGGCCCTCTGCGGTCTTGGACAGAGCGCTCCGAACCCCGTGCTGACGTCGCTCAAGTACTTCCGGGACGAATTCCTGTCCCACATCACCGACAAGCGCTGCCCCGCCGCCGTGTGCCGGGACCTCGTCCACTATCGGATCATCACGGACAAGTGCACCGGCTGCCAGCGGTGTGTGAAGGTGTGCCCGACAGGGGCGATCACGGGTCCGAGGTCGGAGCCCCACAACCTCGACATGAGCAAGTGTATCAAGTGTCGGTCGTGCTATGAGATCTGCCGATTCGACGCGATCGCGGGCGATGCCATCGTCATCGAGCCGGGGGCCTGACGTGAGCACGAAACGCACCCGCGCGAAGGAAACCCGGACGGTCGCCATCGAGATCGACCACCGCACGGTCAGGTGCGCGGAGGGCGTGCCGGTGCTCAGAGCGGCGGAGCTGAACGGCGTCTTCGTCCCGTCGCTCTGCTCACACAAGGACCTTTCGTCCTTCGGCGGATGCCGCCTTTGCGTGGTGGAGATCGCTGGGATGCGCGGCTATCCGCTGGCGTGCAGTACGATCGTTCAGGAGGGCATGAAGATCCTCACGGACACCGCCACGCTGCGCGAGATGAGGCAGGAGATTCTTCAGCTCATCCTCAGCGAGCACCCTTCGAGCTGTCTGATGTGCGACGAGAAGGAGGCCTGCCGGGAGAGCGTGCACACGGTCCGAAAAGCCGGCGTGAGCACCGGGTGCCGATACTGCCCCAACGACGACCAGTGCGAACTCCAGACGCTCGCGGAGAGACTGGGCGTGACCGACATTCACTACCCTGTGTACTACCGCGGGTACGAGCCGGAGCACGATGATCCGTTCTTCGACAGGGACTACAACATCTGCATCCTGTGCGGCCGCTGTGTGCGGATGTGCCAGGAGGTGCGCGGGACCTCCGTGCTGGCGTTCAAGTACAGGGGGTCGAAGACCCAGGTCGGTCCGGCGTTCGGCAGAAACCACGTGGAGGCGGGCTGCGAGTTCTGCGGTGCCTGCGTCGCCGTGTGTCCGACGGGCACGCTTGCGGAGAAGGCTTCCAAGTGGGACGGCAAGCCTGACGGATCAGAGGTCTCCACGTGTCCGTTCTGCACGCTCGGTTGCCAGATCGACGTTCATCACAAGGCCGGACGTCTTTCGAAGGTTCACGCGCACTTGGACCCCGAGATCAACGACGGACAGCTGTGCGTTCGCGGGGCGTTCTGTGTGCCTGAGGTTACGCACAATCACGGCCGAGCACGCAAGCCCATACTGAAGCGCGGCCGCTACTTCCGCGAGGTGAGCTGGCCCGAGGCGCTGGGAGAGGTAGCCTCCCGCCTCCAAGGCCTCAAGCCCGAAGAGATCCTGATGGTGGTCTCCCCCGACCTCACGAACGAAAGCCTCTACGCGGCACAGAAGTTCATCCGTTCCTGTCTGAAGTCGAACAGCATCGACTCCACCGCGCGGTGGGCGTTGCCCGGCGGGCCCGGCGTGTGGGCCGACCTCTTCTCGCTGCCGATCTCGATCAAGAGCGTCGCCCACGCCGATTCGATCATCGCGGTCGGCCTCGATTCGAGGTTTTCGTTCTCCGTGGCCGGGGTGGAGATCCGGCGGGCCCTGAGAGAGGGGGCGACGCTCGTCACCATCGATGCTCGCCACTCCAACCTGGCTCGATATACCAAGCACTGGTTGCGGCCTCATCCTGGCACGGAGGGAAGCGTTCTTCGGGCCCTGACGGAGCGTCTCGTTGCCGGGGGCAGAGGGCACGTCTCACCGGCCGCCATCGACGAGACTGGCATCGACAAGTGGGCCTTCGAGAGGGCCGCGGAGGCTCTCGCCTCAGGCGAGAACCTCGCGGTGATCGTGGGCCCCACGGCGTTCGCTCTCGACGCGAACCTCGATCTTGCCAAGGCCCTCCTCCGGCTTGGCGGCCGGGAAACGACGACCGTGCTCCCTCTGTTTCAAGGTGCGAACACGAGAGGTGCCCTCGAGCTCGGCGTCTTGGGGGAGCTGCTCCCCGGGCTAGAGAGGGCAAAGGGTCGCCGCGTGTCACTAGCCGATCTGCTGGAGGGCCGGGCGAAACCGAAGGTTCTCTATCTCGTGGGGGAGTCGCCGTTCTTCGAGCGACCGGAGTGCGACTTCCTCATCGCTCAGGACATCTACCGGCCACCCTTCGAGGTGGACGCCTTCCTTCCAGCGGCGAGCTTTGCAGAGGCCGAAGGGACGCTGACCAACGTCGAGGGCAGGGTTCAGCAACTCGTGAAGATCGAGGACCTGGCCGACGGCGCCGTCACGGGCTACGCGCGTCCGGACTGGTTCATTTTCGGCGCCCTGGCGGAGAAGCTCGGCCGGGCCGGGCCTCAGCCCAAGAACGCGGGACAGATCCTCAAGGAAATCGGCACGAAGGTGGCCGGGTTCCCGGCAAGCCCCGATCGGCGGCCGCGAAGACTCCAACTGAGCACGCGCATTCCCTGGGAGAAAGCCCGCAGCGATTACCGCGAACCGGGCGAGTATCGACTCATCCTCGAGCCCGGCGGGTTCCGGCATCGGGGGATCGACATGAGCCTCGCGGTCGAGGGGCTTTCGGAGCTGGCGCTCGAAGAGGGGTTCCGATTCCATCCCGACGATCTCGACGAACTGGGGATCGGGAGCGGGGACAAGGTGGTCCTGGGCGTCAGCGACTTGGAGGTCTCAGGCCCTGCGAAGGCGGATCCGGATTGCCCCCGAGGCACGGTCTGGGTTTATCGCCCATTTGCCTATGGCGGGATCCCTCAACGCGCGAACCTCGCTCCGCTCTATCGCTTTGGGGCAAGTCTGTTCAATGTGACCGTCTCTTGCCCCGGTGCGTCGCACGCCGAAGGAGCCGAACCGCAAGTGTCGGCGGGCGGCGGCGGTGAACCGTGAGGACGTGACATGTACCGAATCGTCGAACGGCGCATGATCGTTCCGAACCTCCACGAGTTCACGGTGGAGGCGCCACAGGTCACGATGGCGGTGCGGCCGGGAAACTTCGTCATCCTGAGGGCGGATGAGACCGGGGAACGAGTGCCGCTCAGCGTAGCTGACTGGGACCCCGAGGCGGGTACGGTGACGTCCGTCTTCCTCCAGGTTGGCGGCTCGACGGCGAAGCTCGCGCGCCTCAAGGCCGGCGACTCGATCCCAACCTACGCGGGCCCCCTCGGCAAGGAAGCCGAGATCTCCAACTTTGGCACCGTTCTCTGCATCGGGGGTTGCTACGGCATCGGGAGCATCTACCCGGTGGCTCGCGCGCTGCATGAGGCCGGCAACACCGTGTACACGCTCCTGGAGGGGCGAAGCCGGTATCTCCTGTACTGGCAGGAGAAGTTCCGGCCCATTTCTACTCGGGTGATCGAACTCACCCGTGACGGCTCGGCCGGCTACAAGGGCCACATCTCACGCCTCCCTGAAATCCTCACGCTGGAGAAGATCAAGCCCGACCGCATCATTGTCAACGGATGCACGTTCCTGATGATGAGGACGTCGGGCGTGACCCGGGAGCTCGGGGTCAAGACGATCGTCAACATGAACCCGATCATGATCGACGGGACGGGGATGTGCGGGGTGTGCCGGTTGACCGTGGCCGGCAAGACGAAGTTCGCCTGCGTGGACGGTCCCGACTTCGACGGCCACGAGGTGGACTGGGAGGAGTTTCTCAAGAGGCGCGAAACCTACAACGTCGAGGAGGTTCAGCCTCTGCGCAGGAGCGGCTGCGCTTCGCACTACTGAGGCTGGGAGGAGAGGCGGTGCCGGCCAAGCCCATCGATCCGAAGAAGCGGCCGATGCCGAAGCAGGAGCCGTTCGAACGGATCAGGAACTTCGACGAGGTGGCTCTGGGATACACGCTCGATCTGGCGCACGAGGAGGCGTCCCGCTGCCTTGCGTGCAAGAAGCCGCGGTGCGTCGAGGGGTGTCCGGTGGGCATCGACATTCCCGCCTTCATCCAGTGCATGCTCGAAGCCGACTTCAGTGGGGGGATCAAGAAGATCAAGGAGAAGAATGCTCTGGCCGCTGTCTGCGGCCGTGTGTGCCCACAGGAGGAGCAGTGCGAGAAGGTCTGCGTGCTCGGAAACAAGCACGAGCCCATCGCCATCGGGCGGCTCGAGCGCTTCCTCGCCGACTGGGAAGCGGCGAGCGGCGCGATCGAGAAGCCCGACATCGGGCCCCCGAACGGTCGGAGAGTGGCAATCGTGGGCTCGGGCCCGGCCGGGATCACAGTGGCGAGCGACCTCGCCTTGCTGGGGTACGACGTGACGATCTTCGAGGCCCTTCACGAGGCGGGGGGCGTGCTGACCTACGGCATTCCCGAGTTCCGCCTCCCCAAGGCGGTCGTGCGGCGCGAGGTGGAGTACGTGAAGAGCCTCGGTGTGAAGCTCCATCTTGACTTCATCGTGGGGAAGACCAGGACGGTGGACGCCTTCCAAAAGGAGTACGACGCGATCTTCATCGGCGCGGGGGCGGGCCTGCCCTGGTTCATGGAGATCCCGGGCGAGAACCTGAACGGCGTTTTTTCGGCCAACGAGTATCTGACACGCTGCAACCTGATGAAAGGTTTCCTGTTTCCGGCGTACAACACGCCCCTGAAGAGGGCTTCCCATGTAGCGGTTTTCGGCGGCGGGAACGTGGCCATGGACGCGGCGCGCACGGCCCTGCGGCTGGGTGCCGACGAGGTTCACATCGTGTACCGCCGCAGTCGCAGCGAGCTGCCGGCCCGCTTGGAGGAGGTCGAGAACGCCGAGGAGGAAGGCGTCATTTTCGACTACCTCACGCTTCCGACCAAACTCATCGGCAACGAGAGGGGGTGGCTCACCGAGATCGAGTGCTTGAGGATGGAACTGGGCGAGCCGGACGAATCTGGCCGCCGCCGGCCTGTGCCGGTCAAGGGGTCGGAGTTTCTCATGAAGGTGGACGCCGCCGTGTGTGCGATCGGCAACAGCCCGAACCCGCTCATTGCCATGACCACCCCGGGTCTGTCCGTGGGCAAGAAGGGAAACGTGGTGGCGGACGAGGAGACGGGCCAGACGTCGCGGGAGAGGGTGTGGGCCGGCGGCGACGTCGTCACCGGTGCCGCCACGGTGATCAGCGCGATGGGGGCGGCCAGAAAGGCCGCAAGGTCCATCCACGAGACGCTGTCGAAGTAGGCATGGAGCCGAGGGCATGAGGCTAGACGCGATCCGGGACCTTCTCCAGTGTGAGGTGCTGGTGGGCGCACACCTCGCAGACCTCGAGGTGGACACGGCTATCGCCTCTGACGCCATGAGCGCCGTGCTGGCCTCTCCCCATCCTCGAGCGTTGATGGTCACCGGACTCGCGAACATCCAGTCGGTTCGAACGGCGTTGATCGCTTACGTCCCGGCCATCGTGTATGTGAGGGGTAGCCGCCCCGAGGAGGTGACGATCCGGTTGGCTCGTGAAAAGAACATCGTGTTGCTCTCGACTCCAATGGGGATGTTCGACAGCTGTGGCCTCTTGCATGGGCACGGCATCAAGGGCGCGACGTAGCGTGACCGAGGAGCTTCTCAGAAGAACGTTCGAGGTCCTGGGGCGGGACTTCGAAAACGCCGGCGAGACCTCGACGGAGGTAACGGCAATTCTCAAGGATCTCGAGATCGACCCAGACATAATCCTGCGGGTTGGGATTGTTATGTTCGAGGCGGAAATGAACGTCGTGATGTATGCGAAAAAGGGCACCATGACGTTCATCCTGACGGACGAGGAGATCGCCGTGGACGTGGCCGACGAGGGACCGGGGATCCCGGACATCGATCTGGCCATGCAGCGAGGCTACTCGACCGCTTCCGACGAGATGCGCGAGATGGGATTCGGTTACGGCTTGGGGCTTCCGAACATCAAGAAGAACTCCGACGCGTTCGTCCTGGCATCTGAGGTGGGGAAGGGGACAAGGCTCCACTCCTCGATACGACTGGACTCCAATGGCTGAGCTCACCCACGGATTCAAGATCGACGATGAGAAGTGCAGGGGTTGCCTCTCCTGTATGCGGGCCTGCCCGACTCACGCAATCCGGGTGAAAGGCAGGAAGGCAGGGTACAAGCCCGACCATTGCGTCGACTGCGGCGTCTGCCTGACGGCGTGTCCGTCGGGCGCCATTGGCGCGACAACATGGTCGGTGGAGGATCTCAACCGGTTCAAGTGCAAGGTGGCGGTGCCCTGTCCCGTGCTGTTTGGGCAGTTTCCTGCAGGGATCACACCTTCAATGGTGGTCGAGGGCTTGCTCGCGCTCGGATTCGACGCGGTCTGGGACTTTGCGGTGGACATCGGCCTGGTCGCCCGCGCGATCAACGAGTACGTGGAGCGGTGGAAGGGGGCGACCCCACTGATCTCCATCTCCTGTCCAGTCGTGGTGCGCCTGGTCCAGGTGTCGTATCCGCACATGGTCGATCAGCTCATCCAGGTTCAGCTCCCCCGCGAGATCGCTGGCCGGGAGGCCAAACGCCGGTTCTCCGCGCGCCTTGGCGTTAGCGAAGACGAT
>JALHTD010000035.1 GCA_022865555.1 Thermoanaerobaculaceae bacterium
CCGAACCTGAGCGCAGCGAAGGTGAGGGATCCCACCGCGCCTGCGCGGCCCAATGTCATCCTTCGCCCGACCGAGGGTCGGGCGAAGGATCCCGCCGAATCTGACTGTAGCTCGGCAACGCAGCAACGGCACGTGAAGCGACCCGCCTCGGCGGGCCGCTCGTCTATTTGCCGTCAGCGCCAGAGCCTGGATTCCAGCAGGCTGCGAAGCTCATCGGTCTCCTCCTCCGGCGCCACCACCCAGATGCGCTCGAGATGGCGAGGTGCGCCCGTCAGCAGCGCCGAACGCAGCAAAGAGACGAACCGCTCCCTCGGGAATGAGCCGTGCACCCGGCCCAGCGGCGGCATCGCGAGGGTTCGCACCCTCCGCGAATCCCCCTCGTGCAGGACCGCCTGGAGGGCGGCTGCAATCCACTCCTCCCGCCAGCTCGGGTCCTGCGAGAGGTCGTGGACAACCGCCAGCAACCGCAGGGGGCTGCCGCCCTGCACGACCACCGTCCCGGGCGCGGCGGGTTCCGCGGTGTAGGCCTCGTGGAAGGCGCGCAGGCGGGCCCCATCCGGCTCTCGCACCTCGGGGTCCGCGCTGAGCACGAGGTAGGTGTCTTCCTCCGCGACCACCGCGTCGACCGCCGACGGCGGAGTCGAAGTCACTACCACTTCGACGGCGCGCCCGCGCATCTTCCGCACCCCTCTCCGCTCTTACAGTATCGGTCGAGCACGGCGCCGACGACAATCAGGCCGGCGTGCGCTCCGGCCGGGCCGCGGCGCCGCCGACCCGGCGCTCGAAGAGCAGGGCGAGCACGATGACGGCAAGGCAGCCCAACACGTTGTACCAGAGGAAAGAGATCGGGGTGAGCAGGTAGCAGGCCAGCACGGCGGCCTCGGCAACGATCGCGGCCGCGAACACCGCGGTCCCCGAAACCCTTCGCACGTAGAACCCCGTTAGGAAGATCCCCAGGATCGTCCCGTAGAAGAGCGAGCCCAGGATGTTCACCGCCTCGACCAGAGACCCCAACCTGCTCGCGTTCTCGGCGAATGCGATCGCGAACACGCCCCAGAAGACCGTGGCCAGGCGCGAGACCAGCACGTAGTGCCGCTCCCCCGCCGCCGGGTTCAGCAGGCGGCGGTAGACATCCACCACGGTGGTGGAGGCGAGCGCGTTGAGCTCCGCCGAGGAGGCCGACATCGAGGCCGCGAACACTGCCGCCAGGACCAGGCCCACAAGACCAGCCGGCAGATACTTGACCACGAAAGCCAGGAAGACGTAATTGGTGTCGCTGGGGTCGGCGCGCCGGTCGTTCGCCCGCATCAGGGCAATGGCCTGTTTCCGGACCGCGTCGGCTTCCGCGCCTGCCTCTCCGAACGCCCGCTGGGCCTCCGTCTGCGCAGGTGCGTTGCCGCCCTTCAGCGAGGCCAGCAACTCGCGCGCCCGTTGCTCTCTCACGCCGACCGCCTCCCGGTAGCGTTGCTCGAGGACCTCGAAGCGACCGCCGTCAGTGGACGCCCTCGCCTTGGCGGTCTGCAACGGGTCGAAGAAGATCGGGGGTGCCGCGAACTGGTAGAACGCGAACACTGTCGCGCCCAAGAGAAGGATCGCGAACTGCATCGGCACCTTCACCATGCCGTTGAAGAGGAGGCCGAGCCGGCTCTGGGTGACCGACTGGCCCGCAAGGTAGCGCTGCACCTGCGACTGGTCCGCCCCGAAGTACGAGAGCTGCAGAAACGCCCCACCGATCAGCCCCGACCACAGCGTGTAGCGGCTCGTGAGGCTGAAGGAGGTATCGATCGCGTTGAGCTTGCCGGCCTTTCCGGCCACACGCAGGGCGTCCAGGAAGGAGACGTCGGCCGGCAGTGAGGCCACCAGCACCAGGAATGCGGCTCCCATGCCCACCAGGACGATCGCAGCCTGTAACACCTGGGTCCTGCTCACCGCGCGCGTTCCGCCGGAGGTCGTGTAGACGATCACTAGGCCGCCGATCAGCAGGATCGTGACCCGCAGATCCCACCCGAGGATCACCGAAAGGATGAGGGAGGGCGCGAAGATCGTCAGACCGGCCGCCAACCCCCGCTGGGTCAGGAACAGAAACGAGGTCAGCGCCCGCGTCTTGAGGTCGAAGCGGCCCTCAAGGAACTCGTACGCCGTGTAGACCTTGAGGCGGTAGTAGAGGGGGACCGCGGTGACCGACAGTACGACCATGGCGATCGGCAAACCGAAGTAGAACTGCACGAAGCGCATTCCGTCCGCGTACGCCTGTCCGGGCGTCGAGAGGAACGTGATCGCTGAGGCCTGCGTCGCCATGATCGAGAGCGCCACGGTCCCCCAGCGCATCTCCTTGCCGGCCAGGAGAAAGCCCTGGATGTCGCGGCTGCGTCCGCCCCTCCACACGCCGTAGACCACCATGAGGGCCAGCGCTGACGCGAGGACGACCCAGTCGAGCTGGCTCATCGGAACGCCCAGGTGAAGGCGTAGAAGAGCGCGATCAACACCGCAAGGGTGGCGAGGACCGCGGCGTAGAGGGTCCGCCAGTTGCCGCCGAACGGCGGCGGTTCCTCGCCCGGTGGCGCGGGACGTTCGTCAGGCACGCGACCTTCCGCCGGCCAGGAGGTTCACGAACAGCCTGATGGCGCCCGGCACTCCCGCGGGGAGCTGCCGGAAGAAGGCGAGGCCCGTGTATACGTAGCTCCCCCTGCCCGAGGCCACGAACAGCAGCGCCCCCTCGGTCGCGGGCTCGCCCGGGTCGGACATCGAGAGCAGGGCCTGGTAGCGCGGGTCCCATTTCTCCGGGAAGTAGAGGCCGCGCTCCTGCACCCACCCGTCGAAGTCCGCGGGTTCGACGGCGTGCGGGTACGTGAGCAGCGGGCTGCCCGGGATGAGGATCTTCACGGGCGCCGCCTCGTCCGTCACGCGGTCACGCGAGAGCGCAAACGGGTACGGCCCCAGCCGCTCGGTGACCAGATCGCGGCTGGTGCTGTACTGGACCACCAGCGTCCCGCCCCCCTGCACGTAGGCCAGCAGGCGCTCCTGGGCCTCGGCGAGGCGCGGCCGCGTGTTGTAGGCGCGCACCCCGACCACGATCGTGTCGAAGGCCAGCAGGTTCTGTTCCTCGAGATCGTCGTCGGAGAGGAGCGTGACCTCGAACCCGAGCTGGCGGAGGATCGCCGGGATCTCGTCCCCCGACCCCATCACGTAGCCGACCCTCTTCACCGGCCGCGCCACGTCCACCCGCACCAGCCTCGCCGAGGCCGGAGGGAGTAGCGTCTGGGGCGGGATGTGCGAGCGATCCACCTCCACCACGCTGCGCGCCCGCTCCTCGCTTCCGCCACTCTGCAGGAACGCGACCAGGTCTCCGCTCCCCTGGGCCTCCGGCGGTGTGACCGTGAACCGAACGGTCCGCTCCTCACCGGCTTTCTCGAAAGCCACCGGGATGCCTTGGGGCTCGACCCTCCATCCGGGTGCGGCGGCCAGCTTCACTGTGGCGGACGCTTTGGCCTCGTGCCCCCGCACCAGCGCCCGCACCACCCTGCGGGTCCGGTCGGGGAAGATGAGGACCGGCGCCTCCAGGTTGACGGTCACCCTGGGCACGACCGCGAGGTCGCGCGTTCGCTCCCCCGCCACCGGATCGGTCCAGCGGTGCATGACCGGCACCTCGTAGACCAGCTCCTGCTGCCCAACCCGCAGCACAAAGGTGGCCGTGATGGCGGGCGGGCCGTGCGGTAAGCCCACGAGCTCCTGGCCAGGCACCGCGTAGGTGCCGACACCATGAGGCGCCGCCAGCCAGTACGGCTGACTGTACGGCTCGTCGCCTGGGAAGCTGAGGGCAAAAACCAGGGTCACCGGCTGGTTCTTGAGGAGCGCCATCATCGGGTCGCGCGTGCCGCCGCCGATCGTCGGCGTCCTCGTCGCATCCGGCCGGTCCATGTACAGCCGCGGAGAGTACGGCATCACGACCCGCACGAGTGTCAGCGGCACGTCGGAGCGGTTGAGGGCGACCGCGGTGACGTCGACCGAGCTGCCCGGCGTGACCGTGGCGTTGGCCGCCATCGCCTCCAGCCAGAGGCCGGTGCAGGCGCGGACCGCCTCGAGCAGCTCCCGTCTCTTCACCACTACCCATGGGTCGCGCTCCAGCCCGTCGAGCGCGGCCAGCACCTCGAGGAGCGCCGGCACGCTGGCGGCGGGGTCTTCGTCCGAGTAGGCCGCCAAAGCTTTTGACAACAGGGTGCCCACCGCCTCGCCGCCCGGCACGCGCGTCCAGGTCAGGTCGATCCCGTCGAAGAGGCCGGACGAGATGGGCGCTCCGGCCACAAGCTCGAAGTAGTTCAGGACGCTCCCCCGCCGGGGAGAAGCCCCGAACCCCTGGCTCTTGTGCATGCTGCGGCTTGCGGCCGCGAGCTCCGCGTACGACTCGCCGAGAATCGGGTCCCACACGCCAAGGTCCACCGACAGCTGCGGTGGCGCCGTTGCCGGCCGCTCCTCGCCGGGCCGGCGCCAGGCATTCCAGACCAGACGCTTCGCCTGCCAGGGCCTCACGTAGGCGAGCTGCTCGGGGAAACGCTTCGGATCCGCCGCGGCCGAGAAGGCCTCCGCGGCCAGGATCGCCGAGGCGGTGTGGTGGCCGTGGCCCCCATCGCCGTTGGCCGGGAACCGCGTGATGAGGACGTCTGGCTTGAAGTTGCGGATTACCCAGACGACATCTGCCAGCACGCCCTCGCGCCCCCAGATGCGCAGCGTCTCCTCGGGAGTCTTGGAGTACCCGAAGTCCACCGCGCGGGTGAAGAACTGCTCGGCGCCGTCGATGCGGCGGGCCGCAAGCAGCTCCTCCGTGCGGATCACGCCGAGCTGGTCACCCTGCTCGGTGCCGATGAGGTTCTGGCCGCCGTCGCCCCTGGTGAGGGAGAGGTACCCGGTGCGCACCTTCCGCCCCTTGGCGAGCCAGGCCAGAAGAGCGGTGTTCTCGTCATCGGGGTGGGCGCCGATGTAGAGG
>JALHTD010000422.1 GCA_022865555.1 Thermoanaerobaculaceae bacterium
AGCGACCGAAAGCGGATGCAGCCGTAGCAGGTGATATCGCCCCTGGAGCGACTCGCCGCCGAAGCGGTAATAATCGAGCCGGGCGCTCCCGGTCACCAGGATCTTCTGGCCTGCGCGCCGACCGTCCCAAAGGCCTTTGAGGAGGTTGCGCCAACCGCGGTATTTGTGGATCTCGTCGAGCACCCACATCAGAGAAGGCGGCATCTGGCGGCGGAGCAGTCGCTCGCGGTCGTCGGGAACGTCCCAGTTGAGATAGCCTCCTTTTGCCCCGGCAACGGCGTGAGCGAGCGTGGTCTTCCCTACCTGTCGTGCCCCGGCAACCAACACCATTCGGCGCTTCAGATCGGCCTCGACCTGGGCCTGCAGGTACCTCTTCAACGTAGCCACGGTTTCGAGTGTAGAGTATTTTCACCCAGAGTCAAATTTACTCGCGTGTAGTTTTGCCTTCGGGCGAAATCGCTCGCAGTGTCTCCGCCGTCCTGGACGTGCCGCGCTGACCGCGATCGGCCAGGCGCTCGCGCTGTTGCACCCCGCCCCCGCCCCAGCCTCTCCTCACACGCTGTCATGCTGAGCGAGTGCAGCGAGCGAAGCATCCCATGCCGCCTGGAGCGCCTTTACCCGCGGGCATTGGCTGCGAGGGGATTCTTCGGGCGCTACGCGCCCTCAGAATGACAAAGGAGGGCGGCCGCAAGGGCCGCCCCTACACCCTCCCGGGAAGTAAACGTAGGGGCGGGGCTTGCCTGTACGACCTCGGGACATAGGTAACAGGTTGACCTCGGGACATCGGTAACAGTTTGGGCATGTTCAGTGGTGCGGAGGTGGGGCATGCCCTGGCGGGAGACCGATGCGATGAGGGAGCGGATTGAGTTTGTCGTGGTGGCGATGCAGGGCGAGGCGCGTTTGAGCGAACTATGCCGACGCTTCGGGATTAGTCGGAAGACCGGCTACAAGTGGCTGCGACGCTACCGGTCGTGCGGCTCGCTGAGAGGGTTGGAGGAGTTGTCTCGGCGGCCGCACTACAGCCCAGGACAGACATCCGAGGAGGTCGAGGCGAGGGTGGTGGTGCTCCGGCAGCGGTTTGGATGGGGCGGCCGCAAGCTCGCGCTGTGTTTGGCGAAGGAGGGGATCATCCTGGGCGCCGCTACGGTCGATCGGATCATTCAACGTCGTGGGCTGGTGGGGCCGGAGACGCCGGGCCGGGGTGCCACCCAGCGGTTTGAGCGAGCAGGTCCCAACGAACTCTGGCAGATGGACTTCAAGGGTGAATACCGGGTGCGCGGCCAGCAGTGGTGCTTCCCGCTGACGGTGCTGGATGATCACAGCCGTTACCTGGTCGGCCTGTATCCGCTCGCCAGTACGCAGGCCACACCCGTCAAGCGCTGCCTGATCGAGTGCTTCGACCGCTACGGCCTGCCAGAGGCCATGCTGCTCGACCACGGTGTGCCGTGGTGGAGCGTGACCAACGGGCATGGCCTCACCCATCTCAGTGTGTTTCTCCTCAAACAGGACATCCGCCTGATTTACGGGGCCATCGCACACCCACAGACGCGAGGCAAGATCGAGCGCCTGCACCGAACGCTCAACCGCTCCTTGCTCGGCCGAGGTCTGCCGGATGACTGGCCAGGCTTCCGCCACGCCCTGAGCGTCTTCCGCCAGGAGTACAACGACATCCGACCGCACCACGCACTCGCCATGGCGGTGCCCGCCGACCGCTACCGGCCCAGCTCGCGACCCTACAGACCCAACCCACCAGAGTGGGACTACCACGGCGATGGCGTCCTCATCCGGCTCAACACCCAAGGCTGCCTCGACTATCACCACCACCGCTACTTCGTCTGCGAAGCCCTCGCCAAGGAACCCGTCTTCTGCAAGGAGTTCGATGACAAACTGCTCGTCACCTACCGAACCATGAATATCCGCGAGATCCACCTCGCCACGGGCCGAACCATCCCCATGGTCCGGCCCGCACATCCACCAGCTACACTGTCACCCATGTCCTGATGTCGTCCTGTCACCCATCTCGCGAGGTCAAACAGGCAAGCCCCGCCCCTACGTCTTCCGATGCACTGTCGCGTCCAGGGCGGCGCGGACGGCGAGCGTCTGGACGACCAGGGTGCGGAACTCCTCAGGCGAGAGCTGCGTGGGGGCGTCGGAGAGCGCTTTGGGCGGGTCGTCGTGCACCTCGACGAACACAGCGTCGCAGCCCGCGGCGACCGCGCCCCTCGCCAGCTCCAGGTGGAACTCCTTGGCGCCGCCGGTGGCGTGCCCGAGGCCCCCAGGCAGTTGCAGGGAGTGGGTGACGTCGAACACGACCGGGGCGAAGCCGCGCATGATCGCGATCGATCGCAGGTCCACGACGAGGTTGTTGTAGCCGAAGGAGCTGCCACGCTCGGTGACGGTCACCTTGCGGTTGCCGGTCGAGTGGACCTTTTCAACGACGTTGCCCATGTCGTGGGGGGCCATGAACTGGCCCTTTTTGACGTTGACCGGCTTGCCGGTGCGTCCGCAGGCGAGCAGCAGGTCGGTCTGCCGGCAGAGGAACGCCGGTACCTGCAGGACATCCACCACCTCGGCGGCCGCCTCCGCCTGGGCTGGCTCGTGGACATCGGTGAGCACCGGCAGCCCGGTGGCCCGCCGGATCTCCGCGAGGGCCGCGAGCCCGTCCGCGAGCCCAGGCCCGCGGTAGCTCGAAAGCGACGAGCGGTTGGCCTTGTCGAAGGAGGCCTTGAAGAGCAGCGGGAAGCCGAGCTCGCCCGCGATGCCTTTGAGCAGCGTGGCCATTCGCAGCGCGTGCTCCTCCGACTCGATCACGCACGGCCCCGCGATAAATGCGAGGCGCTGGCCGCGGCCCACGACGAGGCCCCGGGCCAGAGTCACGGTCGAGGGTCTCTCACTCACCGGCGTGCCCTCCGGACTGCGTGGCAACCGCGGTCGTCGGCCTGTCCGTCTCGGTTCTCCCTTCGGTCGCCCGCCGAGCCTGATGCTCGAGCGAGGCCTTGATGAAAGCCACGAACAGGGGGTGGGGCGCGAACGGCTTGGACTTCAGCTCGGGGTGGAACTGGCAAGCGACGAACCATGGGTGGTCGGGGACCTCGATCATCTCAACGAACATGCGGTCGGGCGAGCGGCCGGTGACCGCGAGGCCGTGCTGCTCCAGGAGGGGTATGTAATCCGGGTTGACCTCGTAGCGGTGCCGGTGGCGCTCCCAGACCGTATCCGCCCGGTAGGCCTCCCACGAACGGGACCCGGGCTTGAGCTGGCAGGGGTACTTGCCCAGCCGCATGGTGCCCCCCATCGCGTCGACCCCGACCAGCTCGCGCATCTTGTAGATCACCTTGTAAGGCGGGTCCTGGGCGAACTCGGAGGAGTTGGCTTTGTCGAGGTTGCAGACGTTGCGGGCGAACTCGATCACCGCGGCCTGCAGCCCGAGGCAGATGCCGAAGTAGGGAATCTTGTGCCCGCGGGCGAACTCGATGGCGCGGATCATCCCCTCGATGCCGCGCTTGCCGAAGCCGCCCGGTACCAGGATCCCGTCTGCCTGGAAGAGCTCCTCGATGTAGGCCTCCTCCTCCAGCTTCTCCGAGTCGATGAACACGAGCTCGACCTTCGCATCGTTGGCGACGCCGCCATGCAGGAGCGCCTCGTTCAATGACTTGTAGCTGTCGACGAGGTTCACGTACTTGCCGACGATGCCGATGCGGATTTGCTTTCCTGGGTTGTGGAGACGGTCCACGACCGTCTGCCACTTCGCGAGGTCCCGCTGCCCGCGCGGGAGGTTTAACAGCTCGAGCAGGATCCCGTCCAGGTCCTCCGCCGCGAGGCGCAGCGGGACCTCGTAGATGGTGTCGACGGTTCGGGCAGGGATCACCGCGCGCTCCTCGACGTTGCAGAAGAGCGCGATCTTGCGCCGCATCTCCTCGGGCAGGTGGCGGTCGACGCGGCAAACCAGCACATCGGGTTGGATTCCGATGGAGAGCAGCTCCTTGACCGAGTGCTGCGTGGGCTTGGTCTTGAGCTCGTCGGTGGCTTTCAGGTAGGGCACCAGGGTGACGTGCACGTTGATTGCGTTGCCGCGGCCGGCGTCCTGGCGGAACTGGCGGAGCGCCTCGAGGAACGGCAGCGACTCGATGTCGCCGACGGTTCCGCCGATCTCGACGATCACGATGTCGCAGTCATCGGCCAGGTCCCGGATGGCGGCCTTGATCTCGTCCGTGATGTGGGGGATGACCTGAACGGTCGAGCCCAGGAAGTCGCCCCGGCGCTCCTTTTCGATCACCGACTGGTAGACGCGGCCGGTGGTGAGGTTGTTCTTGCGCGATGTCACCACGTTGGTGAAGCGCTCGTAGTGGCCGAGGTCGAGGTCGGTTTCGGCACCGTCGTCGGTGACGTAGACCTCACCGTGCTGGAACGGCGACATGGTCCCCGGGTCCACGTTGATATAGGGGTCGCACTTCATGAGCGTGACCTTGAGGCCGTGAGCCTCGAACAGCGCCCCAATGGACGCGGCCGTGATCCCCTTGCCCAGGGAGGAGACGACGCCGCCGGTCACGAACACGTACTTCGTCGCCATCAACCGCCACCTTTCAACCTTGCCAGCGCCTGCTCGGCGGGCCCGATGTCCTCGGGAGTGTCCACAGCTATCGAGTCCGCGACGGCGGTCAGCACGTGCAGCGCCATGCCGTGAGCGAGGGCGCGCAGCTGCTCGAGCCCTTCGGTCCGCTCGAGCTCCGTTTCCGGCCAGGACGCGAAGGCCAGCAGGGCCTCCTTCTGGAAGCCGTAGAGCCCGACGTGGCGAAGAACGATGTCCGCGCCGGGATTGCGGGGATAGGGGATTGCGGCGCGTGAGAAGTAGAGAGCGCGCCCTTGGAGATCACAGACGACCTTCACCACGTTCGGGTTGTCGAGATCTGCGGGTGTGCCCGGCAGCGCGAGAGTCGCCATCGGCACGTCGGGGCGGCCGCGGAGGAACGCCGCCAGCAGCCTGAGGTTCTCTGGCGGCAACGCCGGTTCGTCCCCCTGCACGTTCAGGACCACGTCG
>JALHTD010000036.1 GCA_022865555.1 Thermoanaerobaculaceae bacterium
CACCGAAGATCGCGAGCAGCCCGGCGGCGACCAGCCACACGCTCTCCCGCTCGCCCGGGCTGCTGCTTACCACCCAGCCGAGGATCAGCCCCACCGTGACGACCAGCACGGCCCAGGGTAGCCGCTGGTAACTGTTGTCCAGGCGGGCAAGGACGAGCGAGCCGACACCCAGGATCGCGAGGAAGGCCCACTCCTCCAGCGCGAAGTGGGCGCGTACGGCGAGCACCGCCAGGAGGGCCGTCGCACCCAGGATCGCAGTGCCGGCGAGCGCGAGGTTGATCGAGAAGGGCTTCTCGGGGTCGAACAGGATGACCATCTGCGGGGTCTCCCAGCCGCGCGCCGTGATCACGAAAGCCGCCGCGGAGGCGAGCAGGAAGAGCCCGATCCAGATCGCGTCGGCGGCACCCGTCGCCACGAAGATCCGGCTCGCGGCCGCCGCCAGTCCCGCCAGCAGGGTGAGGGTCGAAAGCCCCGTCCATTCCCGCCTGCGCGTCACGATCAGCAGGCCCGCCTGCAGCGTCAGCAGGTACGCGAAGAGGATCGCCGGGGAGGCCGTAACAGCCCCGATCCAGAACGGCGTGAGGAAGCCGCCAACAAGCCCGACGGCCGCCACCACGATGCCCTGCCGCAACGACAGCACCACGGCGGTCGCGGTGACGAGGACCAGCAGGGCAAACCCGACCCACGGCGAGATCAGCTGGTACAGCACCGCGCCGCCCAAGAAGGCGGCGTACAACACCGCGATCCCGGCCGCGCTGGCACCGACCGCGGTCGCCACCGAGCGCCGCCGCAGCCTCTCGCCCACGACCAGTAGCGCGATCCCGAGGATCGTCGCCAGCGTCACGCGCGCCCCGGGCCCGAGCAGCCCCCGCTCGACGCTGTACTTGACGAGGAACGCGCCGGCGAGGGCGAGGGCGATGGCGCCCACCCACACCGGCGCGAGGATGCCGAGACGGCGTTCCCAGCCCTCCTTTGGCTCCCCCGCGGCGGGCGCCTCGGCGGCCGGCGCGGGAGGCGGCGGCGCGCCCACGGCCTCATCGGCGAGACTCCCCTCCGGCGGCGTAGCGGGCGGGACCGGCGCCTCCTCCGCCGGCAGAAGCTCTGCCGGGGGCGCAGGCGGAGCGACCGGCTCGACCGCCGGCTCCTCGAGCGGCACGGCTGGCGGGGGCGCGGCGACCGCTTCCGGCGGAGCGACCGCCACTGCCGGCACCGCCTGCTCGGGTTGAGCGGCTGGGGCAGCCCCGCCTCGCGCCTCGAGGCTGCTTGCCTCAAGCCTCTCGGACCGCTTCGTCAGGTCCGCTACCCGGGAGCGCAGCCACTGCAGCTCCCTTTCCGTGCTTTCGCTGAGGTCCTGAACGCGCTTGCCCGACCCGATGGCCTTCACCGCCAGGATGACCGCGAGGAGTGACAGGAGGAACGCGAGGACGTCCATGGTGAGCCCTCCGTGCGGCGGTGCGACTGCTCGGCAACTCTTGGCTCAGCTCAGGTGCTCGCCGCAGTCTACCCCACAACCAGCTTCAGCG
>JALHTD010000423.1 GCA_022865555.1 Thermoanaerobaculaceae bacterium
ACCCCGCGCGTGGTCGTTGTCGCGATCGATGACGATTCTCTGCAGGCCGCCGCGTCCGAGCCCACGATCAGGAACTGGCCGTGGCCGCGCTGGACCTACGCCCGCATCCTCGATGTCCTCGCGCTCGCGAGGCCGGCCGTCATCGGCATCGACGTCCTCTTCCCGGAGCCGAGGGAGGGGGACGACGAGCTTGCCGCAAAGCTCCGGGAACTGCCGACGTTCCTGGCGTGCGATGCCGGGCCGAAAGGAGGTCCGGGTGGTTTGTCCGTGCCGGGACCGCCGCCGGCGGAGGCGCCCGGTTGGGGGGTGGTGAGCCCCCCTGTTCCCGTGCTCGCGGCTGCCGCGCCGTACGCCGCGATCCACGTCGAGGCCGACTCGGACGGCATCACGAGGGCGTTCCCGCTGGTGAGCCGGTGTGAGGGGACCGCGCTGGCCTCGTTGCCGCTGGCCCTCGCCGGGCGGGCCGGTGGCAGGGTGGAGTCCGGCCGGGACGGCGTCCGGGTGAACGGTCGTCGCATGACCAGCGCTGACGGAAAGCTGTGGCTGCGCTTCGGCGCTCCCGGAACTTTCAGGTACATCCCGGCCTGGCAGGTGCTCGAGGCGTGGCAGGCGATGGCCGACGGCGAGGACCAGGCCAGCGCCGTCAAGTTCCTCGGGGGACTCGAAGGCGCGGTGGTGATCGTCAGCGCCACCGCCACCGGCGCTCACGACCTGAGACCCAACCCGGTCGCCGCGGTGTCACCCGGGAGCGAGATTCACGCGACCGCGGTCGCGAACCTGCTGGACGGGCGTTGGGTGAGCCCGCCGCCGGTCTGGTCACAGGTGGCGGGCGCGCTCGGCCTGGCTCTGCTGGTGGGCGTCCTCTCGCTGCGGATCCGCCGCCCCGCCCTGCTGGGTGCCTCGGGGCTCGCGCTCGTCTCCGCATGGTGCGCGGCGGCGGGAATTGCCTGGACGCGGGCGGACCTCTGGCTCCCCGTCTGCATCCCGGTCCTCGGGGGCGTCCTCGCCATTCCCACGTTGCTCGTCGAAGGGTGGTGGCGGGAGGGGGCGGAGCGCCGGCGCGTGCAGGGGATCTTCGGGCGTTACGTGGCGCCTGACATCCTGCGGGTGCTGCTGCATCACCCGGAGGCGGCGCGGTTGGGGGGCGAGCGGCGGCGGATCACGGTGCTGTACTCGGACATCCGCTCGTACACGACGCTCTCCGAGAAGCTTCCGCCCGAGGAGGTCGTGGGCTGGCTCAACGAGTACTTCACCGAGCAGGTCGCGGTGATCCACGCCCACCGCGGCACCGTGGACAAGTTCATCGGGGACGCCGTGATGGCGTTCTGGGGGGCGCCGCTCCCCGAGGCGGAGCAGGAGCGCCTCGCGGCCTCCTGCGCTGCCGAGATGATCCGGACGTCCCGGCGCCTGGCCGGGGACTG
Source organism: Thermoanaerobaculaceae bacterium (assembly GCA_022865555.1). Lineage (GTDB taxonomy): Bacteria > Acidobacteriota > Thermoanaerobaculia > Thermoanaerobaculales > Thermoanaerobaculaceae > RBG-13-68-16. The sequence goes on from JALHTD010000423.1 coordinate 1,422, forward strand.
GCGCGAGCGCGGAGGGCCGCCGCTCGCCATCGGGGTCGGGATCGCAACCGGCGACGCGGTGGTTGGCAACGTGGGTGCCGAGCAACTGCGCGCCTACACCGCGATCGGGGACACGGTCAACCTGGCCTCGCGCCTGGAGGGCACGACCAAGGAGCTCGCGGTCCCCGTGGTCCTCGATGAGGCCACCGCCTCGGCGTGCGGCCTCCCGCTGCGGTCGGTTGGGGAGGTCACGGTCAAGGGGAGGGCGGCCGCGGTACGTGTCTTCACCCTGTCGGAACTGGACGTAGAATAGGCCCACCAGAAGGTCGGAGGAGGAACACAAATGTTCAAAGAGTTCAAAGAGTTTGCCATGCGTGGCAACGTCCTCGACATGGCGGTGGGCATCATCATCGGTGCGGCGTTCGGGCGCATCATCACGTCGCTCGTCAACGACGTGATCATGCCGCCGATCGGCCTGCTGCTGGGCAAGGTGGACTTCTCGAGCCTGTTCATCAACCTGTCGGGGACGCCCTACGCCTCGCTCGCGGACGCCAGGAAGGCCGGCGCGGCGGTCATCGGCTACGGCGCATTCCTCAACACGATCCTGGACTTCGTCGTCGTGGCGTTCGTGATCTTCCTGCTGATCCGCCAGGTGAACAAAATGAAGAAGGAGCCCGCCCCCGCCGCCGCGACCACCAGGGAATGCCCGTACTGCCTGTCGGTGATCCCGCTCAAGGCAACCCGCTGCGGCCACTGCACGGCGCAGTTGCCCCCGGGGTAGCCCCTCGGCGTGAACTCGGGCTTGCCTGCCCGTTGCGCCGGCGCTATCTGGCGACTCGGGTGGAGAGCGTGGCCGGGCCGGCGTCCACACGCTGGACGGTAAGTTCAGCGGGATCAAGGTGCAACCGTCGCCTGTCCGGCGCGTATACGCAGGGGTTACCTACCGTTCGGTAACCGCTTGACGGCCGGGATTCAGGGTTCTTATACTTACCGGTAGGTACACACCGGTCCTCCGGGGCCGGTGCTCGTTCCTCGATGGAGGCGGAGATGGCGGGAAACGGCACCGCTCTGGTGCACCACGACGACAGCGTGCAGGGAAGGCTCATGACCTCCGCCATCGCGCTGTTCGCCCGCAAGGGGTATGCGGCGACCACGGTGCGCGAGATCGTCGGGGCGGCCGGAGTCACGAAGCCGGCGCTCTACTACCACTTCGGCAGCAAGGAAGGGATCTTCCTGGCGATGATGGGCGAGGCGCTGCGCGAGTTCGAGGCGACCGCGACCAGCGCCCTCGACACGGAGGGGTGCGCCGAGGAGCGCGTCCTGCGCTTTCTCGACAGCATGTTTGCCCTGATGCTCGACCACCTGGACGTCATGCGGGTGCTGGACGCGATCTACTACGGCCCCCCTCAGGGCGCGCCGTTCTTCGACTTCGAGGTGATCCACAAGCGCTTCGCCGAGATCGTGAAACACTTCGTCCGCGAGGGAATCGGGTCGGGCGAGTTTCGCCCAGGCGACCCGGACGACCTGACGTGGGCGATCGTCGGCCCGTTCGAGGCCGTCCGAGGCATGAG
>JALHTD010000424.1 GCA_022865555.1 Thermoanaerobaculaceae bacterium
CGAAGATGGTGCGGAGCTCGTGGTAGCCGTCGCTGCGTCGGCCCAGCACCTCCAGGTGCAGGTTCACCTTGGCCGGACAGCGCGCCCCCACCCTCACGGCTTCGCTCCGCAGACCGGGGCCGAAAGCCAGGAAGGCGGCGAGGGCGCTTCGCTCGTCTGCCACGCCTGCAGCGTCAGCTCGGCCTTGACCGATCCGGCGACGAGCGAGAGGGCGCGGGGCAAGGAAGGGACGCCGGAGGCGGAGCCGAGAGGGCTCTCGATGTCCACGACGAGCAGCGGGTTCTCGTCGCCCGCCCGCGCCACCAGCACCCGGGTGCAGTGCGGCTCGGGGCCCTCGACTCGCGCCCGCCACAAGTACCCCTCGGTGGTCGCTTCCACCCACCCCGGGAGCTCCGGCATCTCGCGGGCGCCGCTGGGGAGCAGGCCGGTGAGCAGCAGCGCCACCAGCCTCGCGTCGAGCGGCAGGGAGGAGCTCGCGGAGACCGGCAGGACGCCCTTCTGCAGGGGCTCGCGACAACCCTCCTTGACCCGGTTCACCCAGCCTCCCTCGCCAGCGACCCACACCGCCAGGGCCGTCCCCCCGGGCGGAACTGCGACGCTCAACGACAGCCTCCCGTCGCCGGCGCGCGCGGTGAGGACCAGATCCCGGTGCCCGCAGCAGGAGAAACGGTAGAGGGCGGCAAAGTTGCGCGGCGCGGCGACCAGAGTCTGCCAGCCTTGGGGGAGCGGACCCGGCGGGGCCGCGTGCCGGCAGCCGGCCGCCGCGAGGAGCAAGAGCAGGATGGTTGCACTACGGTGTGGGCGCACCCGTGACCTCGGCCAGCTTCTTCTCGATTTTCTCTTTCTGGCCGGCCTCCTCCGGTTCGAGGCCGAGAGCCTGCCGGTACTCGTCGGCGGCCCTGGCCTTGTCCCCGCGGGCCCGGTAGAGATCTCCCACGTGCTCGCGGAGGGTGGCGTCGAAAGGCTCGAGACGCAGAGCCTCGGTGAGGTGCTTCTCGGCGCGGTCCAGCTCCCCGAGGCGGAAGTACACCCACCCCCGCGAGTCCTGGAACGCACCCGAGGTGGGCTCGAGATCGACGGCCTTGATCAGCATGGTTCGGGCCTCCTCGAGGTTCGCACCGCGGTCCGCGAACATGTACCCGAGGTAGTTGAGCGCGGCCGCGTTGTCCGGCTGCTTGGCGAGCAGCTTTCGGAACTGCTTGACCGCCTCGTCCCACGACCCGGAGCGCTCGAGCGCCGCCGCGTACGCGAACTGCACGGCGGGGGCATCGCCGAGGCGGGCGACCGCTCCCTTGGCGCGGGCGGCCGCCTCGGCGTAGCGCTTGCGGCGGTCGAGGACCCCGAGAGCCGACACCACATCCTCCGCATCGCCTGCGAGCAGGCGGTCCAGGGTTTCCTTGGCCGCTGCGTCGTCCCCGGCCGCGAAAGAGAACTCGACGACCAGCGCGCTGCGCAGGCGCGCGGTCTCCTTGTCGTCCTCGATCTTGGCGTCGCGGACGAACACCAACCCCTCCTTGTAGGACTCCCGCAAGCGGTAGTACTCGCCCCAGAGCGCGAGCTGGCGCCGCGTCAGTACCTTGCCGCTCGCCCTCTTGAGCCAGGGCAGCGCGTCGTCGGTCTTGTGGTCCAACAGCTCGAGGGCGGCCCTCTCCTGCGCCACCTCGGTGGCGGCTTCCTCGCTGTCCAGTTTCTTCTCTTCGATCTGCGTCCAGAGGCCGTCCAAGACGGTGCGCGCCTCGTTCAGGTGCCGGCTGTCGATCAGCAGGCGCGCCAGACCGAGGGTGGCGTCCGGGTCGTCCGGGTCGGCAGCGAGAGCCTTTCGGTAGAGCTGCTCGGCGGCCTCAACGTGACCGTCGCTCGCCTCGACCATCGCTTTCAGCAGCAGCGCGTCGTGCTGCTTCGGGTCTCCTTCGAGCACCTGGTCCAGGACCTGCCTCGCCTTGTCCTTGTCGCCCGAGCGCGCAAGGAGCGTCGCCCATCGCGTCAACCCCGTGAGGGTCGCCCCTTCCTTGCTCAGGAAGTCGCCCAGAACCTCGGCGGCCTCCTTGAACTTGCGGCCAGTGACCAGGGTGTCAACCAGCTCGAGCGTCGCCCGCTGGCGCAGCTCGGGCACCGCCGTGGCCTTCCTCAGCCAGTCCGCGGCCTCGTCCAGCTTGCCCATCTGACGAAGCGACTCGCCCGCAAGGATCCACAGGCGCGGGTCGTTCGGCCGCTCGCCCAGCAGGTAGCGCACCTGCTCCCAGGCCTCCGGTCCCTTGTCCAGCCGGATCAACGACTGCGCGAGCACCATCCGTACCTGGTCACCCTGGGGAACCGCGTCCACCCCCAGCAGCAGGTGCCTGACCGCGGCTTCGAGGTCCGCAGGGCTCTGCGCCGCCTGGGCCAGCAGCATGCCGAAGGTGGCCTCGCCGCTTGGGGAGAGATCGCCGCCGGTCCTCCGGAACTCCTTGATCGCCTCGTCGCTCATGCCGGCGTCGGCGAGAGCCAGGCCGAACTCCTCAGCCAGCTGGGGGTCGTCGGGTTCGAGCTCGGTCGCACGGCGAAGGAGCTTCAGCCCCTCCGCAATCTCACCCGCGGCCAGCCGCATCTGAGCCTGCGCCACCAGGGCCAGGGCCTCCCCCGAGCCCGTGCCCCGCTCGGGCGACCCCGCCACGGCAAGCGCGAGCGCCGCGCAGCTCCACGCCAGCCCGACTGCCACCACGACGACCGGACTCCGCCTCACCGCCACCTCCGAACTCGTTATTGTAGTCCGCTTTTCCCAGCTGGATTCCCCGCAGACAGTCGGTCAGGGCTTGGGGGTGTCGGCCCAGGCGGGCACGGTCGACTTGGCCTTTTCGGGCAGCACCGCGAGGGCGTGCGCCCCGGGAATCGAAACTCGTCGACCGCCCCGCCGACCGCCCCCGGTCAGGATCAGGAGGGCGTCGCCGCTGATCGCCACCACGTCCTCGTCCGCGGCGGCCAGCGCAACGACCGGGGCAGGCAGCGAGGCACGGAAACGCTCTTTCAGCGGGTGCCGCGCTTCCGGATCGACGCGGACGGCGATCACCTCGCCGGCGGCGTCCCGCGCGAGACCCACCATCACGTCGCGTTCGTTCGGCAACAGGCAGAGGGAGCGGACCTCCTTGCCCACGGTCAGCCCCGCGCGGGCGGCCGGTTCGCCGAAAACCGCTAGCTCGAGGGCGTCGCCGCTCGCGACCACGGCGAACGCCCCTTTCGGGGCCACCACCACGTGTGAGGCCTCACCTGCCAGACCGACCTGTCCCACCGTCGCCCCTTCGAGCGGCGTCACGAGCAGCAGGACCCGCGCGCCCGGCACCGCCGGGATGACCGCGACCATCTGGCCATCGTGGGAGCAGGCGGCTCGCCTCGCTCCCGGTAGACCCTCCAGCAGCACCCGCTCGAGCATCAGGCGCTCGGGGTACGAGAGAGTGGCGACCATGCCCGGAAGCACAACGTACATGCGGTCGTAGTCGATGAAGAACAGCGGGAACACCCGCCCTGGCCAGCGCTCGACTCTCCCCGTTGTGCTGACGATCGCCGTTGCGTCCTCGCCCTGCAGGGGCACGATCACGCACCCATCGGGCGCGGCGAAGATCGCGAGCCCCTCGCCGGGAAGCTTGACGGCGCGCAGTGCGACGCCCTGGACGGTGTCCACGAAGACCACCTGGTGGGGGGCAAGCACGGCCGCCACCGCGGCAACCAGAACGGCTGCAGTCACCGCGGAAGTCTAGCGCGTCCTCTAGAATCCGGGGGTGGCGACCGAGCTTGCAGGAGAGATCAAGACCCATGCACGTCAGGCGCTGGGCTTCGACCTGGTCGGCATCACGACCGCCGAGCCTCTCCCGGGCGCCGCCCACCTGGCGCGTTGGGTGACGGACGGTGCCCATGGCGACATGGCGTACATGGCCGAAACCGCGCACCTCCGCGGCGACCCCCGTCGCCTGCTGCCGGGCGCCAGGAGCGTGGTCTGCGTGGCGATGAGCTACCACACCGAACCGGAGCCCCCGGAACCCGGCCCGGGTGCGCGCCACGCCGTGGTGGCCCGCTACGCGCGCCGCAAGGACTACCACACCGTGATAAGGCGCCGCCTTGTCCGTCTGGGGCGCTTCATCGGCGAGCATGCCCCGGGGTCGCGATGGCGCCCTGCGGTAGATACCGCCCCCGTCCTCGAGAAGGAGCTGGCCCAGCGTGCCGGGCTCGGCTGGCTCGGCAAGAACACCTGCCTGATCAACCGCAACCTGGGGAGCGAGCTGCTCCTCGGCGAGCTCGTGACCACGGTCGCGCTGCCGCCCGACGAGCCCGAGACGGACCACTGCGGCAGCTGCACTGCTTGCCTGGAAGCCTGCCCCACGCGGGCATTCGACGGCCCGGGGCGGCTCGACGCCCGCCGCTGCATCTCGTACCTGACGATCGAACACCGGGGTCCGATGCCGGAGGTGCTGCTGCCGGCCGTGGCACCGCACCTGTTCGGCTGCGACATCTGCCAGGCGGTCTGCCCCTGGAACCGCCACGCGCCGCGATCGTGCGCCTCCGCGCTCGCCACCCGGGCGCCTCTCGGAGAGCTCACCCTTGCGGGCCTCGAGAGCCTCGACGAAGCCGGGTGGATCGCCCTGGCGGCCGGCACGCCGCTGCGCCGCCTCGACTTCCCCCGCTTGCGCCGCAACCTGGCCGCGATCACGGCCGGTCGCCGTGCCGCCGGGCCCGACCGGGAGGAGTGATGACCGGGGAGGGCCGCTGGCTGCCCCTCGCCGCCGTCGCCGACGTCCCGGAGAGCGGCCTTGCCTTCACCTTCCCCTCCGGACCGTTCACCGAGGGCGGCATCCTGATTCGCACCGGCACCGGGGTGCGGGCCTGGCTCAACAGGTGTCGCCACCTCTCGGTCCCGCTGGACCACGACGCCCCCGGGGAGTTTCTGACGGGTGATCGGCGTCACCTCGTATGCGGGAAGCACGGGGCGCTCTACCGCCCCGAGGACGGGCTGTGCGTGGCGGGCCCGTGCCGCGGGGCCTCCCTTCGGCCGTTGCGGGTAGCTGTTCGGCAGGGAAAGGTATGTCTCGACACCACCTCGGTGCCGGACCCGCTGGCCGGCCTCGAAACTCCTTGACATTTGACCCCGGGCAGACTATAAACCGCCGCTCAGGGGGCCATTTTGGGTCCTCCGCGGAGGTGAAAGCCCGCCGCAACCACAAAGAGGAGCGAACGACGCGGGCTCCCACCGCGCTCGGGCAGCCGGTGATCTCCCGTTGGCGTACAGTTGCATTCTGAGAGGCTTGTGCTAAGTTGCACACTGAACTTCATGAGAGTAGGATGCGAACCGGCATCGCCAGATGCCAACCTCGATCAGGAGGAAAGGAGAGCTGAGATGCGCAAGAGTCAGGTTTTCGTTGGTGTGTTGCTGATGGTTGCGGCCGTCCTGGCCGTCGGCTGCGCAAAGCCGCCGCAAATGGAGATCGACGCCGCCAAGGCTGCGCTGACCGCCGCCGAGCAGGCCGAGGCGCCCAAGTACGCCGCCGAGGCTTGGGACAAGGGCCAGCAGGGGATGAACGCGGTCAACGCCGAACTTGAGGCGCAGAACGCCAAGTTCGCCCTGTTCCGGTCCTACACCAAGGCCAAGCAGCTCATCGCCGACGCCACCACCGCTGCCAACGCCGCCAAGGATGCCGGCATTGCGGGCAAGGAGAAGGCGAAGAACGATGCCATGGCCGCGATTGACGCCGCCAAGGCTGCTCTGACCGCCGCCGATGGTCTGTTCGCCGCGATCGGTAAGTGCCCGCGCGCGAGGGGAGCCAAGGAGGTGAAGAAGGACCTTGGGACCGTCAAGGGCAACATGGATGCCATGAAGGCCCAGGTCGCCGACATCGACGCCAAGTTCGCCAAGGAAGACTTCTTCGGCGCCAAGGCTGCGGCCGACACGCTCAAGGGTCAGGTTGACCCGGTTGCCAAGGACCTCGAGGGCATCAAGACCAAGTTCAAGTGCAAGTAAGGTCGCGCCGTTCGGAGTTCACGCAAGCGGCGGCGGGCAACCGCCGCCGTTCTGCTATGCGTGCGGCTGGTGCGGTGGCCCTGGCCGCGCTCCTGGTGTCGTGCTCTCGCCACCCCCTTCCAAACGTGGACGGCGCCCGGCGCGCCGCCCGCAACGCCATCCGGGCCGTCCGCCCCACAGCCCCGAAGAAGGCCAGGCTCATCGAGCAGCTGGTGGCCCTCGCGGAGGTTGCCACGGCCGCCGAGGCCGCCGCCCCCTGGTGGGAGGGGTCCGTCGGGAGAACCGAGGCGGCCTGGCTGCGCGTCGTGCGTGCCGCCCGCGAGGCCACCGCTACCGTACGGGCCTCGCAATCGCAGGCCCGGGGGGCGTACGCTACCCTTTACCCCGAGGTGCGAAACGAGGTGGTACGCGCTCAGGCCGAGATCGGCGAGGCGGGCATGGACCGCCGCGAGGCGGCCGCCATGCAGCAGGCGCTCCTGAGCCTCAAACTGGCCGAGAAGCTGGCGGAGGCCGGTCGCCACGAGCAGGCCACCGAGGAGCTGCGTGAGGCGCGCGACGGTGCGGGCGTCGTACACCGCGCCTGGGGCGCGCTGCACGCGCGCCTCGGGGAACCCTCCAACCTCCGCCAGTGGAAGCAGTGGGCCGAGATGACCATCGAGGAGAGCCTCCGAGCCGGCGACACC
>JALHTD010000425.1 GCA_022865555.1 Thermoanaerobaculaceae bacterium
ACGTGGCCAAGCTGGCCGGGGTCCCGGACGGTGTGTGCCGGCGCGCCCAGGAGGTGCTGCGGCAGCTCGAGCGCCAGGAGCTCAAGGTCCTGGAGGCCACCGCACCGGGCGCGCAGCAGGTGCAGCTCGGGCTGTTCCCGCCGGTCGAGGACGCCGTCCTCGAGCGGCTGCGCAAGCTCGTGGTCGAGCACCTCACCCCGATCGAGGCGCTCAACCTGCTCGCGGAGCTCACGCGGGAGGCGGGGGAGTGAGCGCGTTCCTCGCGTGCGGGGTTGCCGGCCTCGAGCTCGACGCGGAGGAGCGTCGGCTGCTCTTGGAGCTGCAGCCGGCAGGTGTCGTGCTGTTTGGGCGAAACGTCGCCGACCGCGACCAGCTCGCATCGCTGGTGCGGGAGCTGCGAGCGCTTCCCTCCCGGCCGTACATTGCGATCGACCTGGAGGGCGGCCGGGTGAACCGGCTCGAAAGCCTGATCGGCCCGCTGCCCGCGGCGGCCGACGCCGCGCGCGCGGGAGATCACGCGGTGCGGGCACTGGCCGAGGCGGCGGGGGCGGCGTGCGCTCACCTCGGCATAGGGGTTGACCTCGCCCCGGTGCTCGACGTGGCGCGGCCCGAGGGTTTCCTGGCGTCCGAGGCGCGTTGCCTCGGGTGCTCGCCCGCCGAGGTCCGGGCGGCGGCGGGCGTCTTCCTGGAGGGCCTCGCGGCGTACGGCGTGGCGGGTTGCCTCAAGCACTACCCGGGGCTGGGCAGCGGGCACGTCGACTCGCACCGCGATCTGCCGCTGCTCGACGAGACGGTGGCTGCGGACCGCGAGCTGTTTCACACGCTGGCCGCGCCGGGCCTGGGTGTGATGGTGGCCCACGCCCTCGCCCCGAGCCTCGGAGAGGCTGCCTGCCCGACCTCGCTCTCGCGCGTCGTGGTGGGCCGGCTGCGCGCCTTCGCGGCGCCGGTCCTGGCGGACGACCTGGAGATGGGCGCCCTGGCGGCCCACGGCAGCATCCCGGAGCGGGCCGCGGCGGCGCTCGGGGCCGGGTGCGACCAGGTGCTGGTCTGCAACGCCCTCGCCGCCCGCACGGAGGTGGCCGAGCACGTGGGGGTCGCGGCCCGCCGCGACCCTGTCCTCGCCACGACACTGCGGGAGAGCGCCACACGCGCGGCCGGCTTCGGCCGCGGCGGGCTGGCCGAGGTGACGTGGGACCGTGTTCTCGGGCTCGCGGACAGGGCCCGCGTCCTCGCCGGGGTCGAGGGGTGACCTCCAAGCGCGCCGTCGTGCTGCTCTCGGGCGGGCTCGACTCGGCTACCGCCGCGGCCTGGGCGAAGGCGGCGGGTTTCGGCGTGGCGGCACTCTCGGTGGACTACGGGCAGCGCCACCGCCTCGAGCTGGAGGCGGCCGGCCGGGTGGCGGAGCGGCTCGGCATCGCAGACCACCGGGTGGTCGCGGTGGACTTGCGGGCGATCGGCGGCTCGGCCCTCACCGACGATGTCGCCGTGCCCAAGGACCGTGAGGCGATCGGGGCTGCCGTCCCGGTCACGTACGTGCCGGCGCGCAACACAGTGTTCCTCGCGCTGCTCACCGGCTTCGCAGAGGTTACCGGGGCGACCGACCTGGTGATCGGCGTCAACGTGCAGGACTACTCCGGCTACCCCGACTGCCGCCCCGAATACTTGCGAGCCTTTGAGACGGTGGCGCGCCTGGGAACCCGGGCGGGTGTCGAGGGCGCGCGCTTTTCCGTGCACGCTCCGCTGCTGCACCTCTCCAAGGCGGGGATCGTGCGCCTGGGCGTCTCCCTGGGTGTGGACTATGCGGCGACGCTGTCGTGCTACGACCCGCCCGCGGCGTTCGTGCACTGCGGCCGGTGCGACGCCTGCCGCCTGCGCCGAGCCGGCTTCGCCGAAGCCGGCGTGCACGACCCCACCGTCTGGGCCAGCGGTTTCTGACGAGTCTGAGGCACCTCGAGAAACCATGCGTCAGTGGCGAGAGGAGAGAGCGCGCCGTCGCACAACCTCGACCGCCGTGCCGAAGATCCACCCCAAGGCGGCAAGGGCCAGGACCGCGCCTCCGTGCCAGACCAGCACGTGGGAGAGCTCGGCGTACGGGCAGATCAGGTGCCAGACGCCGTCGGTCAGCACCCCTGCGCCTGCGCCGCCAAGGACGCCCGCCCAGCGGGGTCGGACGGCGTAGGCAAGCCCTACCAGCACCATCGTGAGGGCAAGTGCCGGGAGTGCGAGGGTGCTCTCCATCGGGAAGCAGTGGGCGCCCCCAGGCGGGAACGAGCCGCTCGGCATGCCGCGCTGCAGCCAGGAGAGCACCGCCACCAGAACCTGGACAGCGATCCCCGCGGCCAGTGCCGCTGAGCCGACAGGCGGGGTCACCCCGGAGCCGGGCACCGCCTCGCGCAGTGCCAGGACAACCAGCCCGAGGCCGGCAATGCACTCGAACACCGCTGCACCCCAGCTCAGAGCGAAACCGAGGCTTGCGATGTCGGCTCGCATCCCGATCACTACAGGCAGGCCCACGAGCGCCAGCGCCGCCCAGAGCGCCACCCAGAGAGCCCGAACCGACGCCTGTCGGAGCGGACGCACCGGCCGGTGGTCGGCTTCGAGCGCCCGCCGGAGCCCGTCAGGCAAGGAACTCCGCCCGCTCACGACCCGTCTCCGGTGACGCCCATGGCCTCGCGGAGCTCCGCAAGGGCCCGGTGCGCGCGCACCTTGGCCGCTCCTTCGCTGATGCCTAGCACGGCTCCGACCTCCTTGAAGCTCATACCCAGCATGTGGTGCAGCACGAGCGCGCCGCGCCTACCTTCCGGCAGCCGGGTGAGCGCCTTCTGGACCGTCTCCCGGTCCCCCAGGCTCTCGATCTCGGGCGGCACCGGGACCTCCGGCAGGACATCGTCGGCGATCGTCTCGTGGCGGCCCCGTCGATATGCAGCGCGGCGGTGCATCAGGAATACGTTGCGCGCGATGGCGTAGACCCACGGTCTGACGGGCCGCGGCGGCTGGTAGGTGTGGCGCACCTTGTGGAGCTGCAGGAACGTCTCCTGAAGGAGATCCTCGGCGACAGCCCCGTCCCGCGAGAGAGCTCGCAGGTAACCCGTGAGGGCGCCGCGAAAAGCAGCCCAGAGCGTTTCGAACGCCTCCATGTCGCCGCGTTGGTAGGCCACCATCGCCTCCAAGAGACCCTCGTCCCCGATGCTGGCCGTAGCCGCCTCTTGTCCCTTTGCCGGTGGTCCGCCCACGGTTACCGCCGGCCGATCCGGCGCTCGATCTCGGGGTGGGGGAGGCGCAGCACGATCGGCCGCCCGTGGGGGCAGCGGTGCGGGTCCCGCACCTCGGCCAGCTCCGCGAGCAGGTGCTCCGCCTCGGCGCGCGAGAGCGCTCGGTTCTTCTTGATCGCGGTCTGGCAGGCGAGGGATGCGGCGGCGCGCTCGCGCAGGCTCTCGCCCGGCGTTTCGCCGCCCGCGAGGTCGGAGAGGAGCTGCCGCACGATCTCGGCGGCCCGCGTCGCGGGCAGCGCGGCGGGGACGCCGAGAACGCGGACGGTCGTGCCCGAGGCGGGCTCGAGCTCGAGGCCCAGGGTATCCAACTCGCCCGCTGCCTCCGCCGCCATCACCGCCTGGGCCGGCGGAAGCTCGACGATCTCGGGCAGCAGCAACCCCTGCACCGCGGGCTTGGAGCCCGTGCCGAGCAGTCGCTCGAAAAGCACCCGCTCGTGGGCGACGTGCTGGTCGATCAGCACCAGCCCCTCGGCGTCCTCGAGCACCAGGTAGGTGTCGCGATACTGGCCGATGTAGCGGCCCCAGCGGGTGAGGGCCGGCAGAGCGGTCTCGGAGATCGACTGCGACGGGAGCCCCTCGCGCACGCCGGGTCTCGCGCCGGCGGCACCCGAGGCGGTCGGGTAACTGCCACCGAGCGGGAGCCGCCGGCTCCCCGGCTCCGCCGGAGGCAGCGAGACCACGCGCCGCACCTCGACCGGGCCGTGGAGCGCCACGCGGGCCGCGGCCAGGGCCTGGGTGAGGACCGACGTCACGCGCCCAGGGTCGGCGAAGCGGACCTCGGCCTTGGTGGGATGGACGTTGACATCCACCTCGCCGGCGGGGACCGTGAGGTGGAGGTACGCATCGGCCTCGCTCGTGCCGGAGGGACCGCGGAGCGCGCGGCTGACCGCCCCGATGAGCAGGCGATCGCGCACCACCCGGCCGTTGACTGCAATCACGATTTCCCGGGCGCCGCTGGGCGGAAGAAGAAAACCCGAAACGGCCAGACCCGCGGAGGCTTGGCGGACCGCTCGCGCCTCGCGCGCGCGCTTTGCCCCGACCAGGTCGGGCAGGCGCTGACCGGTCTCGCGCACGGCCGGCAGGTGGAGCAGCGTGCGGTTGCCGTGTTCGAGGATGAACGTCACCTCGGGGTGGGTGAACGCGAGCCCGGTGAGCGTGGTGACCGCGTGGCGCAGCTCGGTCCCCTCGGTGCGGAGAAACTTGCGACGTGCCGGCAACCGGGCGAACAGGTCGCGCACGACCACGCGGGTACCGCGCGGGCGCACGCAGGGCTCCGCCGCCAGGACGCGCCCGAACTCGACCTCCACGCGGGTACCCTCGCCGTCCGCAGTGGCCGTCTCGAGGGTGAGGTGCGCGGCAGCCGCGATCGAGGGGAGAGCCTCGCCGCGGAAGCCCAAGGTGGAGATGCGGGCGAGGTCCTCGGCGTTCGTTATCTTCGAGGTTGCGTGGCGCTCGAGGGCGAGCAGCGCGTCGTCCCGGTCCATGCCACAGCCGTCGTCCTCCACCACGACCAGGTCCCGGCCGCCGGCCGCCAGCTCGACGCGCACGCTGCGGGCCCCGGCGTCCAGTGAGTTTTCCACCAGTTCCTTGACTACCGAGGCCGGGCGCTCGACGACCTCGCCGGCGGCGATCTGGTTGATCAGGGCGTCGGGCAGGAGGCGGATGGTCGCCACGTTGGGAAGGTACACGAGCGCGGCGCGGGTGGGAAGGGCGACGCAGCGATCTGCGTAGAATGTGCCAATGGACTTCGAGCTCTCCGAGCAGCAGCGGATGGTGATCGCGAGGGCGTTGCGCGACCTCGACACGACCGCCCCGGCCTGACCTCGGTTTCTTCCCCAAGGGCCATTTCCAAAACCCGTTTGTGTTGCTCCGCGGGTTCTGTTTTGCCAAGCGGGTGTCCGGCTAGGATTCTGTTTCTTCACTGCGCAATGCCTTTGTTGTGCCCGGCGGGTGCGTGGCCCCTCGGCGCTTGCTCGCCCCCGCTCGCTGCGCTCCGAGACTCCTCCGGCTCCGACCGAG
>JALHTD010000426.1 GCA_022865555.1 Thermoanaerobaculaceae bacterium
CACGGCCCGCTCGATCACGTTCTCGAGCTGTCTCACGTTCCCCGGCCAGTGGTAGCCGACGAGCACGTCGAGGGCGTGCGGGGTGAGCGTGAGGTTGGGCTTTCGGTTCTCCGCCCCATAGCGGCGCAGGAAATGGGTGGTGAGCGCCGGGATGTCCTCGCGCCGGCTGCGCAGAGGGGGAAGCTCGATGGTGATCACGTTGAGGCGGTAGAAGAGGTCCTCGCGAAAGGAGCCGTCCGCCACCATGCGGTTGAGGTCGGCGTTGGTGGCGGCGATGATCCGCACGTCCACCTTGATCGTCTGCTCGCCTCCCACCGGGATGAACTCGCGCTCCTGAATGACGCGCAGCAGCTTGGCCTGCGTCGGCGGGATGATGGTGCCGATCTCGTCGAGGAAGATGGTGCCGCCGTCAGCGACCTCGAACAGCCCGCGCCTGTTCGCGACGGCGCCCGTGAAGGCGCCGCGCACGTGGCCGAACAGGGTGGACTCGAGGAGGTCGGTCGGCACGGAGCCGGTGTTCACGACGACGAACGACACCTCGGCGCGAGGGGAGAGCTGGTGAATGGCCCGCGCCAGCAGCTCCTTGCCGGTGCCGGATTCGCCGGTAAGCAGGATGTTGGAGCGCGAAGGCGCGGCCCGGCGCACCAGCTCGATCACCCGCTCCATGACCTGGGAGCGCCAAACCAGCGTACCGAGCCCCTCCAGGCGCTGGCGCAGGTCACGGTTCTCGGTGCGCAGGCGCCGCTGCTCGAGCCCATTGCGCACCGTCAGCACGACCTCCTGGTTCTTGAACGGCTTGGCTATGTAGTGGAAGGCGCCCTCGCGCATCGCCGCGATGGCCGTTTCGACCGAGGAGTAGGCGGTGATCACCACGACAACGATCTCGGGGTCGCGCGCCTTGAGGTCCTTGAGCACCTCGAGGCCCGGCTTGTCGGGGAGCATGAGGTCCAGCAGCACCAGGTCGATTTCGACCTCCTCGGCCTGCCGCAGCCCCTCGGCCGCGGTGCCCGCCTGGAGCACCTGGAAACCCTCCCGGCGCAACAGGGTGGCCAGCACATCCTGGAGCACCGGTTCGTCGTCGATGATCTGGATTCTCATGCGTTCTCCTGTTGGGTCGGCAACTCGATCCGCATCACGGTGCCGCCCTCGTCGTTGGGCAGGGCGCGGATCGTGCCGCCGTGGGCGGCCACGATTTCGCGGGTGATCGCGAGCCCGAGGCCGGTCCCGCCGCGCCCCGGGCGACCGGTCACGAACGGCTCGAACATGCGGTCGCGCAGCTCCTCGGGGATGCCGGGCCCCGTGTCCCGAACCTCGAGCCACACCGTGTCGCTGTTGCTTCCCACTCGGACCTCGACCTTGCCCCCGGGCCCGGTCGCTTGCAGGGCGTTGCGCAGCAGGTTGTGCATCACGAGTTCGAACTGGACGCGGTTCACGTGCGCGAGAGCGCTGGATTCCGGCTGAACGTCGAGCCGGACGTCGGCGCGCTCCGCCTCGGGCCGCATCTGACCCAGCTCCTCGCGCGCGAGCTCGGCGAGATCCACGAGCTGGCGCTCGAAGCCCGACGGGCGGGCCAGCTCCAGGAGGTTGGTCACGATGCGGGAGACGCGGAAAGCCTGCTCCTCGAGCTTGCCCACAAGAGGCGCCCGCGGGTCGCTCCCCGGGGTGAGCTCCCTCAGGAGCTGCGCGTACGACGCGATGCCGGTGACGGGCGTATTGACCTCGTGTGCGAGCCCGGCCGCCAGCCGGCCGAGGGCGGCGAGCCTCTCCTGCTCGGCCAGGCGCTGCTCGAGGATGAGCTGCTCGGAGATGTCGTCCAGGGCAACGACCCGGCCGTCGAACCGGCCCGGCTCCACCTCGAGGGCCGAGGTCGAGAGCAGGCCGGTGCGCCACTCGCCCTCGACCGCAAAGCGCACCTGCACGCCGGCGAGGTCGCTGGGCAGGAGGGTGTGCCACTCGGAGCTCAGCTTGACCAGGTTCTTCAGGAACTCCCCGACGAGCTTGCCTGGCTCGCGCCGCAGCAGCGCGCCGGCCCGCTCGTTGGCCCGCAGCACGCGGCCCGAAGCGTCGCAGATCAGGAGCGCCGCGGCCGAGAACTGGAAGATGCGCTCCAGGTAGTCCTCGAGGAGCCTGTGCTCCTCCACCTGTTTGCGCAGGTTGGCCATCAGCAGCGTGTTCTCGAGCGCGAGGGCAGCCTGGGCCGCGAGCGCCCCAACGAGGCGCCTCTCCCCGTGCCCGAGCGGCAGCTCGCCGTGTCGGCGGCCGCAGTAGACGAGCCCGATCACCCGGCCGTCCCTCTCGACGGGGAACCGGTGCCACAGGCCACGCTCCACCAGCGGCAGCTCGGCCTCGGTGGGGAACGTCCCGCGCACCTGATTCTCGGAGAAGACCGGCCAGTGCTCTCCAGTGCCGGAGGGGTAGAGACGTCCCCCCAGTGCCAGGTAGGTCACCACGCGGTCCACCGCCAGCGCGTCGCGCAGGAGCTGGGCGAGGCGTTGCAGCAGCGTCTCCGGGTCGCGGTGGGCGACGGCCTCTTCGGCGAAGGTGGTGAGGGCGCGCCGGGCCGCCAGTCGCTCCCTGTACTGGAGGCGCTCGAGCCCCTGCAGCAGCAGCCGCCGCGCGGGCACCGTGAGCGTGGCGAGCAGCACGCCCCCGGCCACGGCGACCAGGTTTCGCCAGTTGCCGAGACGGAAGCCGAACTGTGTCACGGCGTAGTTCAGGAAGGCGAAGCTGACGCCCCCGATGATGACCGCGACGCCGGTGGCCACCACCTGGCGCGCGATGTCCTCCAGGTCCCAGAGGCGGAACTCCAGCAGCGAGGAGGCCACCCCCAACGGCACCAGCGCCAGCGGCAGCAGGGAGATCCACGTCAGGACCTCGAGCTCGGCGCCGGCCCACTGCGGGATCAGCGACAGCAGGAGGTACGGGATGAAGCCCGCGGCGGCGCCCAGCGCAACCCACTCGACCTGGCGCCGGCGTGTGGGGTCGCCGCGGTGGCTCACGTACGCCTGCACCGAGAGGGCGGCGGCCGCCAGCACGCCGAGCACCGCGAGCACCGCGGTGGCGGTGTCCAGGGCCTCGGGGAGAAGGATGTCCCCCACCACGGGGGGCAGCGAGCCGGTCGCCAGTGCGGTGCGCCCGGCCGCGACCGCGGCCGATGGCACGAACGCCAGCCAGAGCCAGGACGACCACTTGATGCGCGCCGGGAAGCTGGCGAAGAAAACGACCAGCAGCGGGGGCAGGGCGAGCCTCCCGAAGTCGCGAACCAGCAGGAGCGACTGCCAGGAGGTGTTTGGGTCCATGGGGAGCGGCACCACCACCGCGGCGAAGAGCGCCTCGGCGAGGGCCAGGAACCGGCCTGCCTGGGCGGTGGGGTGGCCGAGGTAGACAAGCCCGGCCAGCGCCAGCGTGACCATGGCCGCGAACGCGACCAGCAGGTAGCGCACGTCGACCTGTGGGACCGGCGGGTAGTAGGCGATCTCGCGCGCCGTGCCGCTGCGCATCACCGAGAGCGTGGAGACCCGGCGCGAGAAGAGCGCGCGTTCGAGGTCGTCGATCCTGGCGGCCGGGACGCCGTCCACCGTGACGATGACGTCGCCCCACGCGAGGCCGGCGCGGGCCGCGCCGCTGCGGGGGTTCACGCTGATGACGTCGTAGCCGGCACGCGTGCGGGTGGTGTGGAAGTCCAGCCTCTGGAACTCGTCCACCCTGCGCACGGCGCCCACCAGGCCGGCCACCACGGTCACCAGTCCGACCACCAGCAGCACCAGGCTGCGTGCCGGGCGCTCGTGCAGCTTCAGCCAGCCCTTACGGGGCAGCACGAAGTGCGCAGAGTCCAGCGGCACCGGCGCCCGGGCGCCCACGACGTCCATAACTCCGAATCTTATACGAAAATCCGAACGGCGGGGTTGGCCGCACCTCCGGCGTGTACAGGAAGCGCCGCCGGCACTGCGACTTCAGTCGAGGCCTGGCGCCTCAGGAGCGCGTGCGCAGGCTCACGTCGCCCGAGGATGTCCGTACCTCGAGCCCGACGCTGTCCCCGGGTGCCTCGAAGGACATCATCCGGCCGCGCTTCTCGCGGCTGGCTGGGAAGTCCGAGCGGATATGCCCGCCGGTGGTGTTGACCTCGCCCCCGAGTGGGGTGCCCTCGGGCAGTCCGAGCCGGACGTCGCCGGAAGACGTGTGGACCCGGATCTTGCCGCCGGCTGCGAGGCGCTCCCAGCTCCCCGACACGTCGCCGGAGGAGGTGTCCGCCGAGAGGTCGCCGGTCAGCTTCTCGAGCCTGGCATCGCCGGAGGTCGTGTCCACGATCACCTTCTCGCTGCCGCTCTGGAGGGTCACGTCACCCGAGGATGTGTCCGCCTCCAGCAGCGTCAGCGCCACGCCGGTGACGCGCACGTCCCCCGAGGAGGTGTCCGCGATCAGCTCGCGTACGCCGCCGCTCACGATCACGTCGCCGGAAGAGGTGCCGACCCGCACCGGCCCCGAAAGCACACCCTCCCCCCCGATGCTGACGTCGCCCGAGGAGGTCTTCACGTCGAGGCGGCAGGAGGGCGGAACCACCAGGTCGAGGCGCCCCTCGGTGTGCATGAAGCCGAAGATCACGAGGCCCCGGTGGGTTGCGGCCGGCAGACGGACCTCGAGGACGGACTCGGAGTCATCGAACACCGGGGTGTTGCGCTCGATCCAGCGCTTGGTCGCGCTTCTGGAGCTCGAGCGAGCCTGCAGGTCCACGGTCACGGAGATGACGCTTCCTTCCGCCACCTTCACGTGAACGTCGAGGGAGCGCACATCCAGCCTGATGAGCTTGCCTGCGGCGGCCGGGAAGGTGTGGCTCTGGTGGACGGCCTGCGGACCGGAAGGCCTGGCGCACGCGGCCAGGACGAGCACGGCGCCCAGCGCGAGGATGGGGGTAAGACGACGCATGGTGACCTCCGTCCGATTCAACGCAAACGAGGCCATCAGGGTTCTGGGCGGCGGGCGGCTACGCCTGGATCGCGTCCAGCATCCTCACGGCCAGGCGGAGAAAGTCGGCCTCGGTCACGATTCCGATCAGGTTTTCCTCCCCGTCCACGACCGGCAGGCAGCCGTACTGCTTGTCGAGCATGACTTTGGCGGCGTCGCGCACCCGCACCGTGGAAGCGACGGCGTAGGCGTCATGCATCAGCTCGCGCACCGGGATCTGCCGGAAGACGCGGCGCTCCTCCTTGGCGCTGACCTCGGCGAAGACCGAGAACGACGCCGAGAGGAGGTCGCGGTGGGTCACCAGGCCGACCAGCTTCTTCCCACGAACCACCGGGAGGTGGCGGATGCGGCCGCGCTCCATGCACGTGCGGGCGTCGGCCAGGGTGTCGTCCTCGGCGAGGGTGACTACCTCGCGGGTCATGATGTCGCCGACCGTGAGCCTGTGGGGCACGGCGCGAGTATAGCCACAACTGGGGAACAGGGGAGAGGCAAGAGGCAACAGGCACGAGGCAAGTGGGGACAGCAAAAGGGAAGGCAAGAGCCATCTTTTGCGGTGTCCTCTCTTTACCCTCTTCCCTCTACCTTTTCCCGGCCCCCGACGGGCTATACTCTCCGGTCCGGCGCATGGAAGCTCGAGCACCTCGGCGCTTGTTGAAGAAGAAACGGGGGGAGTCATGGCAGCCATCGAGAGCACTCCGGAGTTCGTCAACGCCGTCTACCAGCGCACGCGCGGGCGCCTCGAGGCAGTCCGCAAGCGCCTGGGACGGCCGCTGACCCTGACCGAGAAGGTCCTCTTCGGGCACCTCAACGACCCGGAGCGCGCCGAGCTCAACCCCGGCACGGCGTACCTCGAGCTCCGGCCAGACCGCGTCGCGATGCAGGACGCCACCGCCCAAATGGCGCTGCTGCAGTTCATGCTCGCCGGGATCGAGCGCACCGCGGTGCCCACGACCGTGCACTGCGACCACCTCATCCGTGCCCGCTCGGGGGCGGAGGCCGACGTGGCCCGCGCCATCGAGGAGAACCGCGAGGTGTACGATTTCCTGGCGAGTTGCTCGGCACGGTACGGCATCGGTTTCTGGAAGCCCGGCTCGGGGATCATCCACCAGGTCGTGCTGGAGAACTACGCCTTCCCGGGCGGAATGATGATCGGCACCGACTCGCACACGCCCAACGCCGGCGGTCTGGGGATGTTCGCCTCGGGAGTCGGGGGCGCGGACGCCATGGACGTGATGTCCGGGTTCCCGTGGGAGGTGCTCCAGCCGAAGTTGATCGGCGTGTGCCTGACCGGCAAGCTCTCGGGCTGGGCCGCCCCCAAGGACGTGATCCTCAAGCTCCTCGACATCCTGACCGTCAAGGGCGGCACCAACGCGGTTGTGGAGTTCTTCGGCCCCGGATGCGCCTCGATCTCGTGCACCGGCAAGGGGACGATCACCAACATGGGCGCGGAGCACGGCGCCACCACGTCGCTCTTCCCTTACGACAAGCACATGGAGGTCTACCTCAAGGCCACGCGGCGCGGCGGCCTCGCCGATCTTGCCAGCTCCAACCGTGACCTGCTGGCCGCCGACACCGAGGTGGAGGCCAGCCCGGAGAAGTACTTCGCTCGGGTCGTCGAGATCGACCTCGACCGCCTGGAGCCGCACCTGGTTGGCCCACACACGCCCGACCTCGCCCGTCCGCTCTCCAAGGTGCCCGCCGCCGTGAAGGAAAACGGCTACCCGGCGAAGATCTCCGTGGCCTTGGTGGGCTCCTGCACGAACTCCTCCTACGAGGACATCGCGCGGGCAGCGGCGGTTGCCAGGGAGGCGCTCGCCCAGGGCGTGAAGGCCCGCGTCCCCTTGCTGATCACACCCGGCTCCGAGCAGGTCTACGCGACCATCGAGCGCGACGGGCTGCTCTCGGTTTTCCGCGACTTCGGCGCCACGGTGCTCGCCAACGCCTGCGGCCCGTGCATCGGCCAGTGGCAGCGCGACGACTTCCCCAAGGGCACCCCCAACACGATCGTCAACTCGTTCAACCGGAACTTTCCGGCCCGCAACGACGGCAACCCGGCCACGCTCTCGTTCATCGCCTCCCCCGAAGTGGTGATCGCGTACGCGGTGGCGGGCACTCTCGAGATCAACCCGGTGGCCGAGGAGATCCCGGTGAACGGGCGCAAGATGCGCCTCTCCCCGCCGCCTCCCGCGCCCGAGGTCCCCGAGAAGGGTTTCGTGTTCAAGGCGGAGGGGTACGTGGCGCCGCCCGAGAAGCCCGCCGGAATCAACGTGCAGGTCAGGCCGGGCTCCGACCGGCTGCAGCTCCTGGAGCCTTTCCCCGCCTGGGAGGGCAAGGACTACGTCGAGCTGCCGGTCGTCCTCAAGGCCAAGGGGAAGTGCACCACCGACCACATCTCGCCGGCGGGGCCGTGGCTGAAGTTCAGGGGGCACCTCGACAACATCGCTAACAACCTGTTCGTCGGCGCCGTGAACGCGTTCACCGGCGAGGCCGGCAAGACCAGGCACCCGCTGACGGGCGAGGTGATGGAGATCTCCAAGGTCGCCCGCGACCTCAAGGGCCGCGGCCTCGCCTGGGTGGCGGTGGGCGACGAGAACTACGGCGAGGGCTCCTCCCGCGAGCACGCCGCGATGGAGCCGCGCCACCTGGGTGGCGTGGCGGTGATCGCGCGCTCGTTCGCGCGCATCCACGAGACCAACCTCAAGAAGCAGGGGTTGCTGCCGCTCACGTTCGCCGACGCCGCCGACTACGACAAGGTGTGCGAGGGCGACAGGGTCAGCATCCTCGGCCTGAAGGAGCTGGCGGCCGGCAAGCCCGTCAAGGTGGTCTTCCACCACGCCGACGGCACGAAAGACGAGATTTCCTGCCGCCACACCCTTAACCAAGAGCAGCTAGGGTGGTTCAGGGCAGGCTCAGCGCTCAACGTATTGCGTGCGAAGAAGTAGGGGAGGGGCGCGCCCGCTCCTGTCCCTCGAACGACATCGCGGGTGGACGCCGAGGATCGCCAGGGCCGCCCCTACCGGGAGACGCAGGGGAATGTGGGGCCGGCATCTATGAGTAGGTCGGCCGAGTCAAGGGGTCTTTGTTGTCGGTGGCCTCCTTGTTGGGGTCTTTGGTCTTCATTGTGGTTTCGGGTGGGGTGGGTTCGATCATCCTGCTCATCACGCGTCTATTCGCACTCGTCGTGGCTGTCGGTGCAGCCGGTGCAAGGTGGATTGCGTCGTGCAGGGGGCGCTCCCAATCGCGCCGACGGATTGCCCTGGCGCGAGGCCAGGCGCCCGTGCGGGCCCACGGAGTCGC
>JALHTD010000427.1 GCA_022865555.1 Thermoanaerobaculaceae bacterium
AGACTTCGGTTGCTGGTTCTTTGCGGGGCTCGCGCGCCGCGCGAGCGTCTTTTTCAGTTGCTAGCTTTCGAGTTGTAGAGCCAGCGAGCCGCACCATGGATAGTCCTGCCACCGTGCCACTAGCCCCTGTCGCACTGGGTTCTGAAGAATGTAGCGGGCAATCGTTGTGACGTCCTCGCTCTCACGGACAACGTGCTCGAAGAAGTTCGGCTGCCAGGCCAATTCGCGGCCCACCTCGGTCCTGGCCCGTCGCACGATCCAGCGCTTCAGATCGCCGACCCAGCGCGAGAGCGTCTGGCCGCGCCGTCGCAGCGACAGGAGCAGATGCACGTGGTCAGGCATCACGCAGAATGCCAGGATCTCCGCCGATCGGTCGTGCCGGAATCGAAGCGCTTCCACGACCATCTGAGCAAGCTCGGGCTGGGCGAAGTAAGGGGTTCGGTCCAAGCAGCCAATCCGGCAATGGAAGACCGGGCCGGGCTCATGATAGGGGAAGCCGCGGAGTCGCTCCGGACGGGCGGGAGGGCGCATCTGTCGCATTCTGCCAATGAACCGGTTCCCCGACAAGGCTGGCGCGCCCGGCGGTCGCGCCCCACATGAGACTTCGCGTGCGCGCCCCAAATGTGGTGCGACGTCCTACAATCCGCACGATGACTGCGATCCGGTTCCCGCGCGCAGCTAAAGATCCTTTCCCTTCGGAGCTGGAGCTGCAGCTTGCCGGCCTGACCCTGCGCGGAACCTCGGTGGCGGCGCGCGCCACGGCGTTCGCGGTACCGGAGTTCGGGGTCGCGCTCGACGTGGGGCGCATGAGCCCGGCGATCGCGGCGCAGCCCGTCGTGCTGCTCTCCCACGGCCACCTCGATCACCTCTCCGGGGTGCTGGCGTACATCAACGTGCGCGCCCGGTTCTACAAGGGTGAACCGACGCGCCTGGTCGTGCCCGAGAGCGTGGCCGGCCCCCTCACGCAGGCGCTCGCGCTGATGCCCGGGATGGAGTCGGTGCGCAAGCGGCTGCGCCTCGAGGAGGTCATCGTCGGCGTCACGCCGGGGGAGCGGGTCAAGGTACCGGGCGGCACCGCCGTCCCCTTCGCTGTGGACCACGGGATCGCGACGCTGGGGTGGGCGCTCCGCCGCCCGCGGGGACGGCGCCCCGTGCTCGTCTACGCCGCCGACGGCAGCACCGCGCCGTTCGTGGCGGACCCGGGGTTGCTGGACGCCGAGGTGGCAGTCGTCGAGTGCACGTTCCTGGAGCGCAACCGGAAGGTCGCCGCGCGCCTCGCCAAGCACGCTCACCTCTCCGACTGGGTCGCCCTCGCCCCGAAGCTTCGCTGCGACCACCTCGTGCTGGCCCACCTGCCCCCGATGCCCGCCAAAGAGATCTCCGTACTGCTGGCGCCCCTGGCAGAGAGGTTGCCTGGACGCCTGATTGCGTGGGCGAACTAACTCAAGAGAGCTGGCAGTGGCGGGACCCCAAAGCGCCGGCCAAATCAGCATAGTCCGCCGGGGCATGTCCTATGGGGATCGAGCGCGGCCCCCGGCTACACCGCACTTGTATTGAAGGTATTTATCATCTCCTTGGGGCGTTATATTATCGCACGGGTCGCTCGTTGGGTTCTCGCTGCAAAAGCTGAGCACGGCGTCAACGATCTGCGCGCAGTCGGGGCCCGGCAGCCAACCTGCGATCTCCAGGAGTGGACGCACCCCATCCTCGCCGATTGGGCCGCGCGCGCTCACGTGCTGGAGCGCCTGCCGGCCCACCTCGGCCTTCTCCAACTCACGATCCAGTGCCATGGAGCGCAGGTGCAGGAAGTAGACACCCCAGGGTTCCGGGGGCGGCGCGAGTCGGTCCTCGAACGATCGCGTCGCCTTGACCCACACGGAGCGATGGACGTTTTTCGGGTAGCTGATGCCCTCCATGGTAGGACGAGAAACCCGAATCGTCAGGAAGAGGGTTGCGCGCTGCCGCTGGCAGTCCCCCACTACCCAGGGGTACGACTCGTTGTTCGCAAGCTCCTTGAACTCATTGCTGGTGGATTTGTCTCTCCAGATGCGTCCGTGGCCGGGCATCCACCCCTCGCAATAGGCTCGCCACGCCATGAACTGAAACCCTCGGACCAGACGAACAGGCGGGAACGAAAACGCTCCAGCTGCGTCGGTAGTGGTGCCTGCGCGGCTTCTTGGGAGTTCGCCTTGCGCCGATGCCTCCAGACCGCTCGGGAATGCCCACGCGATGACCGCCCGTGTCACCGCCACGCCAGGGACCGGCTGACCGCTCTGGAGTTCGATGACCCGTCCCTTGACACTCGGCACAGTCATGATGGGCCGAAAAAAACCATCAAGGAGCTCGTAGCCGCTAAAGAGAAGCACGAGCCACAGCCCGCCGGATGTGGTTAGAACGATTGCGAGAGCGATAGCCACACCGGCTAACAGCAGATAACCGCGTTTTCGGCGGCGTTCAGGTGGAGGGAGCTTCCCCAGGTCATCCGGCATAGCTGGAGGCTCTTCTTATCATGGATTGTATCTCCAAACAAAAAGCTGCCGGAACGGTTTAGATTCGGTGCCGTTACTGCGACGGTGTCTGGCCGGGTACCCGCTGGTAGCCGGGCCGTCTGGTGGCGTGGTCTGCAGCAAAGTGAAACATCGCGATTGAGCTTTCTGGGATCAGGGATGCCGGGGAAGTGCCTTTGCCACGCGTTTGTTCTAGAATGTATATGTAAGGGGAGGAGCGGAGGGCGATGAACACGGCCCCCGGCAGCAAGAAAAGCCACACCAGGCGGAGCTACGTCAAGCCTTCGATGAAACGTGTCCACCTCAAGCCTGAAGAGGCTGTACTTGGGGGTTGCAAGATCACGGGCCAATTCGGGCCTACTGTCCCCGGCTGCAAACCCCTCGGGAACTGCAGCGGCCTGCAATCGTGAGGGCGGAGCCCATCCGCCGGCGTGTGAAGGCAGTCGACAAGCGCAAAACGGGAGAGGTGGGGCTTCCGCGCACGCGCCCCGGCAGTGACCCTGGCTCCGCTTTCCACCTACGTATTGCCGACATCACGGTCGCAGTCGCAGCCGGCGAAGCGGACCTCGTCTTGCGGCTCGATGAGGCAACGGAAGAGTTTCTGGTGGCTCCCTCAAGCCCTGATGCAACCGTCACGGCAGGCTGGGGCGATCCGGGCGGGGCGAGCCTCGGCGAGCCGGTCTTCGACTCCGGCGGCATCTGGAAGCTCTACAGGGACGGCACGCGCCACCGGTTTCTTTTCTCGTCCCCGGCGCTAGGTCCCCTCCCGTACAAAGAGGCCACCTTCGAGGCCGACTTCTCATCCGGCGAGGTCACGTTGAGGCGCGCCTGCTTCCAAGCCGCCCACGGCCTCTGGCCGCTCGAGTACCCCCTCGACGAGCTGCTCCTGCAGGGCCTCCTGGCACGGGGCCGAGGTGTCGAGGTTCACGCCTGCGGCGTCACAGACGGCTCGGGCCGCGGGCTGCTCTTCGTCGGTCAGTCCGGCGCGGGCAAGACCACCATGGCCAGGCTCTGGGAGGGGGTGCCCGGAATCACGGTTCTGAGCGACGACCGGATCATCCTGCGCCGCGTCGGCAGTGGCTTCACGATGTACGGAACGCCGTGGCACGGCGAGGCGGCGCTCGCGGCACCGGCATCCGCTCCGCTGACGGGTGTCTTTTTCCTCGAGCATGGCGCTGTCAACACACTCGTACCCCTGCGCGGCGCCACGGCGGCGACGCGGCTGTTCGCCTGCGGCTTCCCGCCGTTTTTCGACCGGGCTGGGCTCGATTTCACGCTGAATTTTCTCGGCGATCTCGTGGCCGAGGTTCCCTGCCACGAGCTGTGCTTCGCCCGGGACAATCGCGTGGTTGAGTTCGTCCAGAGCTGGGCGGGGAGCGCATGAGCGGGGACGGGGCGGCTGACAGGGGCCATCTTGACCCCAACGACGCCGCGTTCATTGAGGTCGTGACGGACCTGTTGAGCCGTGGTCACAGCGTGCG
Source organism: Thermoanaerobaculaceae bacterium (assembly GCA_022865555.1). Classification (GTDB taxonomy): domain Bacteria; phylum Acidobacteriota; class Thermoanaerobaculia; order Thermoanaerobaculales; family Thermoanaerobaculaceae; genus RBG-13-68-16. The sequence continues at coordinate 3,989 of JALHTD010000427.1, forward strand.
CTTCCGCGCCAAGGGCTCGAGCATGCACCCGACCATCCGCGAGGGTGAGGCGATCACGGTCGCCCCGGCGCGGCCGGCCGCGATTCGGCGAGGGGACGTCATCCTGTACCGGTCCGCGCGGGGCGTCATCGCGCACCGGGTGGCGGGCGTCGAGCGAGGGCCGGACGGTGCTCCCGTGTTCGTCCCGCGTGGCGACGCCTCGGCAACGTGCGACGAGCCCGTAAGTGAGTCCGCGGTGCTGGGTGCGGTCGTTTCGGTGGAGCGCGACGGTCGGACCCTGAACCCGGCGTCGGCCCGCGCCCGGGCGCTTGCCGCGGTGCGGGCGATTGTGGCTCGCCTCCTGCGCGGGCTGCGCGCCCGGCGGTCGCGCCCCACATGAGACTTCGTGTGCTGGTTTTCTGTGGGGCTCGCGCGCCGCGCGAGCGTCTTCCGGCTCGATCGAGCGTCCGATTGCGCGCCCGGCCCCGGGACGCGTGAAACGGGCCGATCCCGCACCAGCACAGGCAGTTCCGTAGCACGG
>JALHTD010000037.1 GCA_022865555.1 Thermoanaerobaculaceae bacterium
CCCTGAGACCAAACAACGGAGGCGCCCATGAGGACGCTCAACGAGGATTACCCTCTCTTACCGGTGCCGCAGATCAGCTCGCTCCAGGACATGGTCCGCGGCTCGGCATCGCGGCACCCGGGCAAGCTGGCCCTCGAGGACCTCAACGAGACCCCTATTCCACGGGTCACCTACCAGGAGCTCAAGGAGAAAGTCGTCGCCTTCGGCCAGGCGTTGCGGCGCATCGGGCTGGAGGAGCGCGACCACCTGACCGAGACTTCCCCGATCGTCGCGCTCAACCGCCTGCGCAAGTTCAGGGACGACGCAGCCGGACTCCTGCTGCCGGGCCTGGAGGTGCGCATCGTGGACCCGGACGAGGAGGGGCGCGGGGAGATCGTGGTGCGCGGGCCATCGGTGATGCTGGGCTACTACAGGAACGAGGAGGCCACGAATCAGGTCCTCAAGGACGGCTGGTTCGCCACCGGCGACTACGGCTACTTCGACGCCGACCGCTTCCTCCACATCTCCGGTCGGAAGAAGAACGTGATCGTCGCGTCCAACGGGAAGAACGTCTTCCCGGAGGAGCTCGAGGACCAGGTCAACGCAATCCCATTCGTGCTGGAGTCCGCGGTGTACGGCGTTAAGGGCCCCAACGGAGACGAGGAGATCTGCGTGATGGTGGTCCCCAATGCGGAAACGCTCCTTGCGCACGCCGACAAGACCGGGGACCAGCTCACGAGAGAGTGGATCGAGGACGTAATCAACCAGGAGATCCGCGCCCTGAACCGGAGGCTCCCCCTCTACAAACAGATTCGAAGGGTGCGAATCAAGGACAGTGAGTTCGAAAAGACCACGAGCATGAAGATCAAGCGGTACTTGCTGCACCAGGAAGACACCACGCACTGATAACGCTTTTCGTTCAAACGTAGCGTTTTCGTTGTCATCGCGAGGAGCCGCGCAGCGGCGACGTGGCGATCTCGCCGAAACCAACGGGACTGCTTCGGCCCCTTCGGGGCCTCGCAGTGACAGCCATTCCTCTACAACGGACGGTGAATTGGTATGAGGAGATGCACCGCAGATATCGGACCATCTGCGGTGCGGGCTACACGCCGTGAATCAGCGTCCTGCCGTTGCGGGGGCTCCTTGCTTGGTTCCAGGAGCACACGGAGCAGACGCCGGCCTGGCCATGGCTTTCGAGGCGCGCCGCTAGTCATCCGTGGCGGCTCAGTCGCGGTCGAAGTGGGGCAGCTCGTCGGGTATCGGGATGGAGATCTCCACGAAACCGGCGAATGCGGCGTCGCGGTACCAGGGGATCTGGTGAATGATCTTCCGCTGGCCGTTCTTCCGTGTCGTGTAGTGGTTCGCGGCGCGACGCTCGAAGAGCTCGCGGACTCTGGTGCGCGCAGGCTCGGGGTGGCAGTCGAAGACGCTCGTGCCGACCAGCGCTCCTCCGCCGTCCTTCTCGAAGCTCTCCCGGGAGCGCGCGTTCATCGCAAGGATGTTGCCCTGGGCGTCCGTCACCGTGATGGCGACGGGGGACTCCTCCAGCCAGAAACCTCCGTCCGACATGCTCTTTGCCTCCGGGTGAGGGTCACTTCTTGGTGAGGAGCATCTCGAGGGCGTCGCGCACGTCGTGGTTGGCTGGCTCGTACGCGAGGACCTTCTCCAGACAACGCCGCTGCTTTTCGACCTGTCCGCGCGTGCTCCAGTAGTTGGCCAGGGTCAGCCACGCCTCGGTGTTCTGCGGTGCCATCACGACCGCCAGCCGCAGGTGCTCGAGGGCGCTCGGGTGGCGCTTGGGGTTTTCGAGCTCGAGCTGGGCGAGCAGCAGGAGCGAGTCCCCATCGGGCGCACGCTTGACGAGATCCTCCAGCATCAGGCGCGCCCTGCGATACTCGCCAGTGTTGATGAGGTTCCTGGCCGCTCCCACGCTGGGTTGCGAGAAGTCGGTCGTCGTGGAGCGCGGGCCTTGCTGCTGAGCGGGATTCTTGTCCTGGTCCTTGTCCAACTCCGCCGCCTCCCAGAAGAACTCTAATACGTAAGCGTCTCCAAGGCAACGGCGGCCCGGCGAAGGTTGTCCGGGTCGGCACGACGGGCCGGCCGGTGCGGCATGGTGATCTCCCCGCTGCCCTTTCCGGTCAGGTCAGAACAGCGGTCGGCCGTCGAGATCTTCGGTGGAAAGCCTCTTCTCGTCGAAACCCATGAAGCGCAGGATCGTAGGCGCAAGGTCGTAGAGAGTCGGATTGGACACGGTGAGCCGCCGGTTGCAGAAGAGGACCCCCGGGACGAGCGAGGGATCCACCAGATGAGTGCCGCCCCACTTCTTGAGGTTGTCCTCGACGAGCCCCTTTGGCGAGGCACCGAGCGCGGTCTGCCAGGAGGCGCCGTACCCGTTGCTGAAGCCGATGTACAGGTCGGGCGCGAGGTGTGCCTCCGGACCCTTGAAGATGTCCTGGTTCAGGTAGACAGTGCGAACGATCGGCGCGCCCGTTTCGGGGTCCACCCAGCCCTTGAGCTTCTCGGCGATCTCCCGCTTGAGCTCCTCGCGGGTCTCGTCGGGCGGCACAAATCCCTCGGGCTCGCGACCCCGGGTGTTGATGTAGATGCCACCGAAGCCGAGCGCGTAGGCGCGCGTCTTCGACCAGTCCACATCCTGGAACAGCGGCCCGCCCGCTGATGCACCGCGGTCTCGCAGCACGAGGTAGCCGTGCTCCCGCAGCCATGAGTCCACGTGCGCCGCCCTGCGGAAGGTGGTGAAGCCGTGGTCGGAGAGCACGATCAGCTCGTCGCCCTCGCGGACTGAAGCGAGCGCGACCCCGACGATGTGGTCCATCTTTCGGTAGCAGTCCTCGATCATGCCCTTCAGGTGCGGCGGGGCGTCCGCCTCGTAGAGGGGGTGCTGGGGGTCGATGAATCGCCAGTACATGTGCTGGACGATGTCGGGGTACTCGAAGTAGCAGAAGAAGACGCCGCGCTCAAAGCGCTTGAGCTCGTGCTCCATGAGCTTCAACCTCTCGTCGTACAGCTCGACGGCGTGCTCGCGGAAGCCTTCCTCGGACAGGCGCCCCTCGTTGAGCGCCCAGGTGTCGAAGGGCATGCCGCGGGTCGAGAAGAGCCCCAGGTCGTCGGCGAGCTCCTTGCTGTAGGACCCGGGGTACGAGATCGGGAACCAGGGCTTGCGCGGGTCTATGCAGATCGGGCTCACGTAAAGTTTGAGGTGGGGCTGCAGCGCGACCAGGTTGAACTGCAGGATGCCGTGCATCCGGCTCATCGGACCGACCTTGAACTGCACCTCCACCCACGGGCTCCACTCGCCGTCGGCCAGGGTGAGCTCCTTGCCCTGGAGGGAGATGGTCGCGACCGTCCGATCGGTGCTCACCCGCACTTGGAACGGCGCGGAGAGGCGCTCGACCTTGCCGGTGAGCCCTTGCTTCTGGGGGCCCAGGAGCTCGAGGTCCGTCGGGTTGGTATCCGGCACGACGTGAACCTCACCTCCCGTGTCGTGGGTCACCGTCTCCGGCGCTGTGGTGTAGTAGGAAAACATGCCCTGGGTGCCGAGCAGGTCGGGCACACCCATCCCGGAGAGCATCTTGCCGTTGATCTCGTCGGGGGGGAACGTGACCGGGCACGCGAGGATGGTCATCGGCACCCCGGTCTCCCGGCCGTACTGCCAGAAAGCCTTGCCCCTGCGCACCGGGAGCGAGCGGTTGCCCTCGAGGCGCGTCAGCGAGAGGTCCGGCAGGTAACTCGCGGGGTTGCGCCGGATGAAGTCGTAGACCCCGTGCTTGCCCGGGTTGCGGCCGGTGGCGAAGCTGGTCCACGCCACGGGCGACTCCGACGGGTTGGTGGTGCCGAGCCGGGAGTAGGAACCCTCCTGCTCGAGGCGCCGGAAGTTCGGCAGTTTGCCGGCGGCCAGCATGGGCTCGATGATCTCGGGGGAGAGCCCGTCGAGTGCGATGATGATCATTCGTTTCGTGCTCACGTTCGCTGCCATGGCGCTCCTGCCCCTGTGCCTTCCGCCGAGCAGGGCAACGGCACCCGCCGCGACGGCGACCCCGACCACGACCACCACGATGACCCGGTGGCGCTTGACGAACTCCCAGAGCCGCCGGAAGAACACCGCCACGACGGCCAGCGCCGAGAGGGCGACGCCGATCATCGCGGCGAGGCCGGTGCTCACCGTGTACAGGGAACCGGGGTCGATGTAGCCTAGGTTGACCATTGCTCTCGGTTTCCTCGCTCGTGCCTGTCCCGCGTGCGCGTCACGGGATGATGCCAAACCCAGACGGCCTGCCGGCGCGCTCCAGCACGAAACGTCCGAGCCCCGGCAGCAGTGCGAAAGGCTCCACCACGACTGGTTTTTCGGCGGAGATGCTGACCGTGCCCAACTCCATGCTCCGGAGGCTCGCGGCGGCAGGCAACGGGTCGAGCGTGGCCGTGTCGAGCTTCTCGGTGACCTCTTCGACGCGGACTACGATCGACTGCGTGGCGCATCTCAGCGACAGCTCTTCCCCGACCTTCAGCGGCTCGCTCGCGAGCCAGAACACCCGGCCAGCGAAATCCCGGGTTACCCGGGGCAGGTCGCCTTCGGTGGCCAGCACGGCGCCTCGCTCCGGCAGGACGCCGTCGAGCACCAGCCCGACCGACTCGCCCGGTTCGGCCGGGGCGTGGCTCTCGGGGAAGCGCCGGATCGCGC
>JALHTD010000428.1 GCA_022865555.1 Thermoanaerobaculaceae bacterium
CCACCTCTGGAAGCTGCTGGCCAGCATCTTGCTGGCCGTCGTGCTGTTCGCGGTTTTCCTCTGGACTGCCCCGCTCGGCGAGGTCGGCGCGACGCTTGCCCGCGTGAAGGTCTTCTGGGTCCTCGCCTCGGTGGCCGTGGCGCTGGCGACCTACGCCATCCGGGCGCTGCGCTGGGGGCTGATTCTCCGGCCGGTGGGGCGAGCCGGAACGGCCAACCTGCTCGGCTGCACCGCGGCCGGCTTCGCCACCTCGACGATCCTGCCGGCGCGCGCGGGCGAGATCGTGCGGCCCTTGCTGCTTACTGCAAGGACCGGCTTGCCGGCTGCCGGCACCCTTGCCTCGATCCTCACCGAGCGCCTCCTGGACGGGGCCTCGGTGCTCCTGCTCTTCGCGGGCGGAGTCGTCTTTGCCCACTCGAGCCTCAACCCCGACAGCCTGACCCTGCTGCGCGACGCGGCGATGTTGACCACGGCAGGCCTCGCGGTGGCCGTAGCCATCGTCTTCCTCCTGCTACGGCACCGCACCGGCACCGTGACGCGGCTCGCCAGCCTCGCCCCGGTTCGGTTCCGGAGCCGGGTGGAGAGCTTCATCCACCACCTCCTCGACGGCCTCGAGGTGCTCCGGAGCCCGCTGCGCCTGACCGAGATCGCGCTGTGGAGCCTCGGCCTCTGGGTGGTTATCGGGTGGCAGCTCGTGCTGCTCGCGAAGGCCTTCGATCTGCAGATGAACCTTGGTCAGTCGTTCGTGGTGCTGGCGGTGGCGGTCATCGGCCTGGCCGTACCTGCGCCGGCCGGCGTCGGTGGCTTCCACTGGGCGATTCGCGTCGGGCTCACGCAGTTCATGAGCGTCGGCGTCCCGACGGCGACCGCTTTTGCCCTCCTCCACCACGCGATCTGCTTCTTCCCGATAACCGTTCTGGGCCTCGCTTACCTCGCCGGCGTGGGGCTGTCCCTCGGGCGGGTGCGCGCGCTGCAGGGCGAAGCGCAGCCCGACGCGGAGGCTCGCTAGATGCGCTGCCCGTACTGCGGCCACATGGAGGACCGCGTCGTCGACTCACGCGAGCTCGGCGAGGGCAGCCAGGTACGGCGCCGACGGGAGTGCCTCTCCTGCACGAAGCGCTACACGACCTACGAGCGCATCGAGGAGGTTCCGGCGCTGGTGGTCAAGCGTGATGGCCAGCGCGAGCCGTACGACCGCGCGAAGGTTCTCGGCGGCCTCATCCGTGCTTGCGAGAAGCGGCCCGTCACCTCGCGCCAGCTCGAGGCGATGGTGGATGCCGTGGAGGCCGCGCTGAACCGCAAGGACGACCGCGAGATCCGCTCGGACGAGATCGGGCAGATCCTGATGGCCAAGCTGCGCGCCCTCGACCAGGTGGCCTACGTGCGCTTCGCCAGCGTCTACCGCCGCTTCGAGGACATCGAGCAGTTCCTCGTGGAGCTCGAGAGGCTGCGCAAGGAGCGGGAGGTGGGAGCGTGAGGCGGCGCGTGTCTTCCGGCTGGGAGCTGGAGCTCATCCAGCGCCACCTCGACGAGCTTCTCAACCTCCTCGCCGTTCCGCGGGGGCCCGCCGAGACCGGCTTCGCGCCCCCGGTGGACCTGCAGGAGGGCAAGGACCGCTACGTGGTTCGCATCGACCTTCCGGGCGTGGCGGCTTCCGAGCTGGTGGTCACGCTGCGCCAGCGCGAGCTGCGGATCGCGGGTCGCAAGCTTCCCGGCAACGAGCAGGCCGCAAAAGGCCACTGCCACCACATGGAGCGCGGCTTCGGCGCCTTCTCGGTCGAGGTCCTCCTCCCGGGCCCCGTGCGCCCCGATGCCGCGACCGCTGGCCTCGCCGCCGGGGTACTCGAGGTCCGCCTGCCGCGCGCGCGCGAGCGCCGAGACTCGCTCTACACGATCGCCGTGACCGACGAGGAATCATGAGCGAAGGAAACCACACCCCACAGGAAGCACGCGAGGAGGCCGTAGCGATACCCGACGTCCTGCCAGCGATGGCGCTCAAGGACGCTGTGTTGTTCCCCTTCGTGATGGTGCCGCTGTCCATCGGCCGGGACCGGTCGGTGGCAGCCGTAGACCAGGCGCTGGCCGAGAACCGGCTGCTCCTGCTGCTCGCGCAGAAGGAGCCCAACGAGGAGAACCCGGCGCCGAAGGACCTCTACCAGGTCGGCACCGTCGCCGGCATCATGCGGATGATCAAGCTGCCGGACAACCGCATCCGCATCCTCGTCCAAGGGCTTGCCCGCGCGCGTGTCGAGTACTTCATGCAGGAGGAGCCCTTCCTCCGCGCGCGCATCACCCGCCTCGAGGAGCCCGGCACGCCCGCCGGTGACCTCGAGCTCGAGGCCTTCCTGCGGACGGTGCGCGCCAACCTCGAAAAGGTCGTCGAGCTGGGCAAGTCAGTGTCGCCCGAGGTCATGCTGATCGCGACATCCCTGGAGGATGGGGCCCGCCTGGCGGACCTGGTGGCCTCCAACCTCACCCTCAAGCCCGACGAGGCGCAGAAGGTCCTTGAGGCTACGGACCTGAAGGAGCGCCTGCGGGCGGTCAACGAATTCCTCGAGCACGAGATCGCGCTCCTCGAGGTGCAGCGGCAGATCACCACGCAGGTGCAGGGGGAAATGGACAAGTCGCAGCGCGAGTACCTGCTGCGCCAGCAGCTCAAGGCGATCCAGAAAGAGCTCGGCGAGACCGACGACGTGGACCAAGATGTCCAACGCTACCGCGAGATGATCACCGCCAAGCAGCTTTCAGAGGAGGCGCGCCTCGAGGCCGAGAAACAGCTGAAGCGCCTGCGCACGACCCACCCAGAGTCCGCCGAGGCATCGGTGATCAGAACCTACCTCGACTGGCTCACGGGCCTGCCGTGGAAAACCTACTCCAAGGACAATCTGGACCTCGCCCACGCGCGCCCCATCCTCGACCAGGACCACTACGACCTCGAAAAGGTCAAGCAGCGGATCCTGGAGTTCCTGGCGGTGCGAAAGCTGAAGGAAGACAGCAAGGGCCCGATCCTGTGCTTCGTCGGCCCGCCGGGCGTCGGCAAGACCTCGCTCGGGCGCTCGATCGCGCGCGCCCTCGAGCGCAAGTTCATCCGTCTCTCCCTCGGCGGGGTCCACGACGAGGCTGAGGTCCGCGGGCACCGGCGAACTTACGTCGGGGCGTTGCCGGGCCGCGTCATCCAGGGGATAAACCAGGCCGGCACCTCCAACCCGGTCTTCATGCTCGACGAGATCGACAAGCTCGGCGCCGATTATCGCGGGGACCCGGCCGCGGCTCTCCTCGAGGTCCTCGACCCGGAGCAGAACTTCTCCTTCCGCGACCACTACCTGGACGTCGCCTATGACCTGTCGAAGGTCCTGTTCATCGCGACCGCCAACGTGACCGAGCCAATTCACCCCGCGTTCCTGGACCGGATGTAGGTCATCCAGCTCTCGGGCTACACCGAGGAGGAGAAGCTCCAGATCGCCCGCCGGCACCTGATCCCCAAGCAGGTGCGCGAGAACGGCCTCTCGCCCGGGCGGGTGCGCTTCTTCGACAAGGGCCTGCGCTTCCTGATCGACCGTTACACCCGCGAGGCGGGACTGCGCAACCTCGAGCGCGAGATCGGCGGTATCTGCCGAAAGGTCGCGGTGCGTACGGCCCAGGGCGCCACCGGGACCGTCACGGTCACGCCCAAGGCGGTGGAGCGCTTCCTGGGCCCGGTTCGTTTCCTGCCAGAGGAGAGGCTGGCCCAGGACCGGGTCGGCGTCGCGACAGGCCTGGCCTGGACACCGGTGGGCGGCGACATCCTCCACGTGGAGGCGCTGGCGCTGCCCGGCAAGGGCGACCTGCGCCTGACCGGCCACCTTGGCGAGGTCATGAAGGAATCGGCGCAGGCGGCGCTCTCGTACCTGAGGGCCAACGCGGAGAAGTTCGACATCGCTCCGAATTTCTTCGACGAGCACTCGTTCCACCTGCACGTTCCGGCGGGAGCTACTCCCAAGGACGGACCGTCGGCGGGGATCACGATGCTGTGCGCGCTCGCGTCGACGGCGGTCGGGAAGGCCGTCCGGCGTGACCTGGCGATGACCGGCGAAATCACCCTCCGAGGAGAGATCCTCCCGGTCGGCGGGATCAAGGAAAAGGTGCTCGCGTCGTTGCGGGCGGGCATCAACGAGGTCTGCCTGCCGCGCGAGAACCAGCGTGACCTCTCCGAGCTGCCCGCTTCGGCTCGCGCCAAGTTGCGGGCCCACCTGCTCTCGCGCGCCGAGGACGTGCTGCGCCTCGCGCTCGTCGAGGCACCGGCTGCGGGGGCGGCCAAGGCGTGGTGAGACAGCTGCTGGTTCGCGCGAAGGCCCGTTTCGTCGAGGTCGTCGGGGTCCATGACAGGCCGGAGCACCTGGCCGCCGCCTGGGCGCTGGGGATCGGGATCGGCCTCTCGCCCCTGATGGGCCTGCACACGGTGCTCGCCCTCGTGCTGGCCATCGTTTTCCGCCTCAACAAGGTCGACGTGGTGCTGGGGACCCTTATCATCAACCCGTGGACGTTGACGGTCTACTTCCCGGCTGCCGCTTTCGTGGGCAAGCGGATCACCGGGGTTCACGTCCCTCACTTCGTTCGGTTCCATCCCGAGTCGGTTCTCGACGTGGCGGTGTGGCGTGACAACGCCCCATGGCTGAGGTCGATGCTGCTGTCGTGGGGGGTCGGGGCCGCGATCTTCTCGCTTGTGGGCGGGGTGGCGACCTACTTCCTGCTGCGACGCATCATCCGGGTGCACCGCGAGCATCACCTTCGGCGCCACGCGCATGCGGGATCCGCTCCCCCGGGCCACCAGCCGCCGTCTTCAGGCAGAGAAGACGGCGCTAGCTAGGCGGCAGCGCGAAAGCGCAAGCGACACCCGGAACGAGACCCGAGGTCTCTGCCGCCGTCACTTTTTTTCGTCTGTCTTCGCGAAGCTGGCAGTCAGGCCTGGCGGGCCCGGCGCTCGCGGAAGTAGCCGATGGTTCGGCGCAGCCCCTCCTCGAGCGGAACCCGAGGCTCCCAGCCCAGCCGCGTGCGGGCGAGCGTGATGTCGGGCTGGCGCACCTTGGGGTCGTCCACCGGGAGCGGGCGGAACTCGATCGGCACGTGGTTGCCGACCAGCCGCCGGATCGTCTCGGCGAACTGGAGAACCGTCATCTCCGCCGGGTTTCCGATGTTGACAGGGTCGCCGATCTCCGAGAACAGCACCCTCACGATGCCTTCGATCTCGTCGTCCACGTAACAGAACGAGCGGGTCTGGGATCCGTCGCCGAAGACCGTAAGCGGCTCGCCGGCCAGGACCTGGGAGATGAACGCCGGAACGACGCGCCCGTCGCGCGGCCGCATCCTCGGCCCGAAGGTGTTGAAGATGCGCACGATCCGGGTCGACACCCCGTGAAAGCGCTGGTAAGCCATCGTCATCGCCTCGGAGAAGCGCTTGGCCTCGTCGTACACGCCGCGCGGCCCGACGGGGTTCACGTTGCCCCAGTAGCTCTCGGGCTGCGGGTGCGTCAGAGGGTCCCCGTAGACCTCGGAGGTCGAGGCGAGGAGGAAGCGCGCCCCCTTCGCCTTCGCGAGCCCGAGCGCCTTGTGGGTGCCGAGGGATCCCACCTTGAGGGTCTCGATCGGAAGCTCCAGGTAGTCGATCGGCGAGGCCGGGGACGCAAAGTGGAGGACGAAGTCCACCTCCCCAGGGACGTGGATGTAGTTGGTCACGTCGTACTTCTCGAAAGTGAATCCGTCGACACCGAAGAGGTGCTCGACGTTGGCGAGGCTCCCGGTGAGGAGGTTGTCGATGCACACGACTTCCATCCCCTCCGCCAGCAGTCGGTCACACAGGTGCGAGCCGAGGAACCCCGCCCCGCCGGTCACCACCGCCCGAACTCGCTCCATGCGCTACCTCCTTCGAGCATTATGCACTGGAAGCACCGGCAAGGTCGCAGTTAGTGGCGCCAAACGGGCGTCGCGGCCGCCCCTTGCATTCTGCCCGAAGGGTGAGGAAAATGAATGAGCGTTCATTCAACGCAAGTGGGCCGGCCGGCTCACGAGGGAGGTCAGGTGGCATACCAGGCCGACATGCGGGACATCAAGTTTCAGCTTTTCGAGTGGCTGCCGACGGAGGAGCTCCTGACGAGGGAGCGCTTCTCGCAGTTCGAGCGGGGCGATGTGGAGATGGTGCTGGATGAGGCGCTCAAGCTCGCCCAGGAGCAGCTTGCACCCTCCAACAAGGAAGGGGACACGGTCGGCGCCCGCCTCGAGGACGGCCGCGTCTTCATGCCGAAATCTTTCCACGCCGCCTACCAGAAGATGTGCGAGGGCGACTGGATCGGTTGCATCAACAACCCCGAGTACGGCGGCATGGGGCTGCCCGGAGTGGTAGGCACGGCGATCAACGAGCTCTTCTTCGGTGCCAACATGTCGCTGTGCCTGACGACCCTCCTCACTCGCGGAGCTTCATACCTGATCGAGAAGTTCGGCACCGACGAGATGCGCACGCTGTTCTGCGAGCGCATGTACAAAGGGCTCTGGGCAGGCACGATGTGCATGACCGAGCCGCAGGCCGGCTCGGACGTTGGCGCCTCCAAGGCGCGCGCCGTCAAGCAGCCCAGCGGCCGCTACCTCATTCAGGGCGAGAAGGTCTTCATCACCGGCGGCGACCATGACCTCACCGAAAACATCGTCCACGCGGTGCTTGCACGCACACCCAAGGCGCCGGAGGGGACTGCCGGACTCTCGCTGTTCATTATTCCAAAGATCCGGGTCAAGCCGGACGGCTCCCTCGGTGAGCCCAACGACGTGGTCTGCTCGCGGCTCGAGGAGAAGATGGGGATCCACGGCTCCCCGACCTGCTCGCTGGTCTTCGGCGGCAACGACCGGTGCGAGGGCTTCCTGCTCGGCGAGGAGAACCACGGCATGAAGCTGATGTTCCACATGATGAACCCGGCGCGGATCGAGGTGGGTCTGCAGGGCGAGGCCGTGGCCTCGGCAACGCACCTTGCCGCACTCGACTACGCCAGGACCCGCCTCCAGAGCCGCCACTGGACCAGGTTCAAGGACCACGAGGCGCCACAGGTCCCGATCATCGAGCATCCGGATGTGCGGCGCATGCTCTTCACCTCCGCAGCCTACGTTCAGGCGATGCGCGCCCTGCTCCTGCAGACCTCCTACTACATCGACATGACGCAGGTGACCACCGGGGAGGAGCAGGAGCGCTACCAGTCCTACGTCGAGGTCCTCACGCCCATCTGCAAGGCGTGGGCCTCGGACTGGGGCTTCCGGGTCACCGAGTGGTGCTTGCACGTCTACGGCGGCTACGGCTACTGCTCCGACTACCCCGCCGAACAGTACATGCGTGATGCCAAGATCGCCGCGATCTACGAGGGGACCAACGGCATCCAAGCTCTCGACTTTGTGGCACGCAAGCTCCCCGCGAAGGGAGGCAAACCCATCCGGGAGCTGCTCGGGATGGCCGAGGCCACGTTCAAGAAGCTGCGAGGCGACCCGCAGTTCATGGAGCCGGCGTGGATTCTTGGCGCCGCGCTCAAGCAGATCGAGGACATCTCCAAGGGGCTGACAAAGCGCCCGGACGCTGCCTTGGTGGTGGTGCTCAACTCGGTGCCGTTCCTCGACATGATCGGCGACGTGCTGGGCGCCCACTTCCTGCTCGATCAAGCGATCATTTCCCGCGGCAAGCTCCATGGCCTGCTCGCGGCGGACGGTGTCAACGCCCAGGACAAGGAGGCCACGCGCCAATACCTGCAGGGCAAGCCGGAGGCCGCCTTCTACCACAACAAGGTACAGGCGGCGATCCACTTCGCCTACCGCGTGCTCCCGCAGGTCACCGCCCGGGCCGTGGCGATCCGGGCGGGCGAGATGGGCCCGATCGAGGCGATTCTCTAGGGACGGGACGCAGGGCACAGGAAAGCCACAACAAACCCGCCGCGAGGCCCGCAGCGGGTTCTGCCTCTCCGTGCCGTCAGGACTGCTCGAGCTCCGCCAGGCGCTGCGCCAGCGCCTCGGCGTCCTCCTCCGCAGCCACCCACTCGTCTGAGAGCCCCTCGACCTCCTCGCGGAGCGCCGCGGCCTCTTCGCCGAGCTCGCGGGCGCGCCCGGCATCGGAGAACACCTCGCGCTGGCAGAGAAGCTCCTCGACCTCCGCCAGGCGCTGCTCGGTCTTCTCGACCCGATCAGCCAGCGCGTCCGCACGCTCGCGGGCGCGGGCCGCGTCGCGCCGCAGCCGCCGCCGCTCCTCCTCGATGGCGCTGCGCCGCGGGGCCTTCTCCCCCTCCTGCTCCTTGAGACGGGGCGCCGGCGCGAGGCCGAGCCGCGCGAACGCCTCGTCCACGCGGTTCACCGGGACGGCCGCGTCGCCGTCCAGGAGAAGCACGCCGGTGGCGACGCGCTCCACCAGGCGGCGGTCGTGGCTCACGAGCACGACAGCCCCCGGAAAACCCGCGAGCGCTTCCTCCAGGACCTCGCAGGTCGCGAGGTCGAGGTGGTTGGTGGGCTCGTCGAGCAGCATGAGGTTGGGAGCGAGGGCGATCAGGCGGGCCAGCGCCACCCGCGCCCTCTCCCCACCAGAGAGGGAGTCGGTCGACGCCTCGGCGGCCTCGCCCGAGAAAGCGAATCGCGCCGCCCAGCTCCGCACCTCCGCCGGGGTCCACTCCGGACGCACCCCCATCAGCGCGCCAAGCACCGTCGTACCGGTCGGCACCTCGGCCTGCTCCTGGTCGTACCACGCCGGCACGACTCCGGTGCCGAACCGCAGCTTCCCGGCAAGGGCGGGCAGCCGCCCCGCCAGGGTGTGCAGCAGGGTTGTCTTGCCGGCGCCGTTGCGACCCACGACAGCCAGTCGCTCGCCACGCCGCAGGGAGAACGTCACGCCCCGCAGAATCGGGCTCCCCCACCCGACGGAGAGGCCCTCGGCCTCCAGCACCCGCTCGCCGCTGCGACCCGGTGTCGGCCAGCGCAGCCTGAGAGGCGGGAGATCGGGCTCCGGCGGCTCGAGGCGCGTCACTCGGTCGAGCAGCTTCTGGCGCGCCTGGGCCTGGCGGGTGTTCTGGCCCGCGATGTTGCGGCGGATGAACTCCTCCTGACGGGCGATCTCGTCCTGCTGCAGCTCGTACGCCCGCCGCGACTGCTCGCGTCTCCTCTCGCGCTCGCGCCGGTAGCGTGCGTACCCTGCCGGAAAGCGCTCGATCCCGCCGCCGTGAAGCTCGAGGACCTCGCCGCCCACGCGGTCCACCAGCTCCCGGTCGTGGGTCACGAGGAGCAGCGCACCGGCCCTGCGGGAGAGCTCCTGGGCGAGGAACTCCACGCCCACGAGGTCGAGGTGGTTGGTGGGCTCGTCGAGCAGCAGCAGCGGCGCGGGAGAGAGCAGCGCCCGCGCCAGCGCCACCCGCGTGCGCTCGCCCCCCGACAGCGTGTCCAGGGAACGCAGGTGCATCGGCTGCGGGATGCCCAGGCCGTCGAGCGCCGTCTGGGCCCGCGGCCGCGCCCTGTATGCGTCCATGCGTTCGAGCTCTTCCTGCAGGCGGTGGTGCTCCGCGATCAGCGCCGGCTCGCCGCTCGCGAGCCTTGGCTCCAGCTCTGCGATCTCCCGCTCCACCTCCAGCAGGCGCGGCAGCGCTGAGAGACAGTAGTCCAGAACCGTGGTCCCGGGAGGCGCTTCGAGGCGCTGCTCGAGACAGGCGACCGCGAAGCCGCTGGCCCGCTCGACCGACCCGCCGTCGGGCTCCAGCTCCCCGGCAATGACCCTCAACAGCGTCGTCTTGCCCGAGCCGTTGCGGCCGAGCAGGAGGAGCTTTTCACTGGGATTGTGCTGGAGCGAGGCCCGGCGGAGCACCGGGCGCCCGGTGAAGGACAGCTCGACGCCTTCCAGGCGGTACAGCAAGTTACGCCGAGCCTCCGAGCCGGGCAGCGACCAGAGGGGTCGGTGCCGGGGCCCGGTCGGAGATCACGAAGGCGGCTGCGCCCCGCGCTCGCATCACCTCGGCGTCCACCGCCCGCTCGCCCAGCTCGAGGGTGAGCAGCGGCTGCCCTTCGGACATGCGGTCCCCGATCCGCGCGTGCAGCCTGACCCCGGCCGCGAGGTCCACCGCGTCCCCCAGGCGGCGCCGGCCGGCACCGA
>JALHTD010000429.1 GCA_022865555.1 Thermoanaerobaculaceae bacterium
AACCGACTGTCTGGGATCGAGTGATGCGTGGGGGTCTTGAAACACCACCTGCACTTCCCGCCGCAGCCGCCGCTGCTCGGGGTCCGACAGCGACCCGAGAGGGCGCCCGTCGAAGGTGACCTCGCCCTCGTCAGGGGTTTCCAGGCCGAGCAGAACCCGAGCCAGCGTGCTCTTCCCCGAGCCCGACCTGCCGATGAGGCCGAGGATCTCGCCGGGCCACAGCTCGAGCGACACACCGTCGAGCGCCGGCGCCCATTCCCGCTCCCGGCCCCACCGCACGCCGCCGCGCGCGGGGTACCGGCGCACGACGTGCCGCGCCGCGAGGATCGGGGGCCCGTCAGCGTTTCCCATCGGGCTCCTCCGCGTCGCTGGCCAGGAAGCAGCGCACCTGCCGCCCGTTCTCCAGCCCGGTCAGCGCCGGCCGGGCCGCACGGCAGCGCTCGAACGCCACCGGGCAGCGGGGGGCGAAGCGGCACGCCCTCCCCCACTCCCCGGCGCGGGGAACGGTGCCGGGCACGGTGGGAAGGCGTTGCGATCCTCCCCCCTCGACCCGGAGCTGAGCGTTCATCAGCGCGCGGGTGTACGGGTGCCGCGGATCGTCGAACAGCGCCTCCCGTGCGGCGACCTCCACCGTCTCACCGGCGTAGAGCACGGTCACCCGGTCCGCCAGGCGTCCCACCAGCGCGAGGTCGTGGCTGATGAAGAGCACCGACAGCTGGCGCCTCTCACGCAGCTTCTCCAGGAGCTCGACCATGTGCTGCTGGGAAACCGTGTCCAGTGCCGAGGTGGGCTCGTCGGCCACCAGCAGCCTCGGGTTGGCCGAGAGCGCGCAGGCCAGGAGCACCCGCTGGCGCTGACCGCCCGAGAGCTGATGCGGGTAGGCGCGCGCCAGGCCCGCCGGGTCCTCGAGCCCGACCTCGGCCAGCAGCTTCGGCACAAGCTCATCGGTCCGCTCGCCCGGCAGCTTGAGGTGGAGCCTGGCTGCCTCGCTCACCTGGAAGCCGATCGAGCGCACCGGGTTGAGGGCCTGAGCCGGCTCCTGGAACACCAGGCCGGCAACTCCTCCGCGCAGCGCCGACAGGCGCTTCTCGTCTGCGGCCAGCACGTCCTCGCCGCCCACCCGCACGGTTCCTGCGACGATCCTGCCCGGCTCCGGGACGAGGCCGAACAGCGCGAGCGCGGTGAGGGTCTTTCCGCACCCCGATTCGCCCACCAGCCCCACGACCTCGCCTTCCTCGACCGTGAGGGAGACGCCGTCCACCACGTGGTGCCAGCCGTCGCCGGCGCCCGGGAACGCCACCGCGAGCTCGGAGACCTGCACGATCGCGGGCATGAGGCGATTCTACGCGGTCCGGCGCGCGATCAGGCGCACCACCCACTTGGCGCCGTGGTGGCGGGGGTTGTCGTCGTCGGTGATCAGGCGGTCCTCGTACCACACGACCCGCATCTCCCCGGCGAGGGACAGGAGCTCATTGGGATGCCAGAGCGCTGCGGGATCCTGCGGCCCGCCCGAGGGCCTGCCGAGCTGCTCCTGGGCGAACCCCTCCACGAGCAGCGCACCTCCGGGCCGCAGCCACTTCGCCGCGCGTGCCGTGGCCAGGCGGTCGTGGTAGTTGACCATGAGGACGAGGTCGAAGCTCGCCTCGGGGACCGCCAGCGCGCCCTCGCTCAG
>JALHTD010000430.1 GCA_022865555.1 Thermoanaerobaculaceae bacterium
GAACCCGCGACCCCTTGAACCCCATTCAAGTGCGCTACCAGGCTGCGCCACGTCCCGACCGGGTCACTTCAACAGCGCGAGGATGCCTTCCAGCTCGCGCCGCGTGTGCTTGAGCGCGCGGCGGAGGATTTCTACTTGGTTCGACGGCTTGGAGTCAAGCTTCGCCGCCTTCGGCGCCTGGCCGGCGATCTCCTCCGAGAGCCGCTTCTTGGCGCCCGCCACGGTGAAGCGCTCCTCGTAGAGCAACTGCTTGATGCGCAGGATGAGCTGGACGTCGGCGCGCGTGTACGTGCGCTGCCCGCCGGCGCCCTTCGCAGGGGCCAGCTCGGGAAACTCGGTCTCCCAGTAGCGCAGCACGAACGGCTTCACCCCCGCCATCTCGCAGACCTCGCCGATCTTGAACTCGTCCTTGTCGGGGATCGCGGCCTCACTCGGCATAAGTGTCCTCCTCGGGAACCAGCGTCAGACGGAGCTGGAGCGTCAGCCGCTTTCCGCCGGTCCACGCCGCCGGCACCGGGACCTCGAGCTCCAGCTCCCGCACCTCCCCGACCTGCGCCAGCGCGCGCGGGACGACACGCTGCACCAGAGCGCCTCTGGCCTCCGGCGAGAGCTCGAGCGGAGGCGGGGCCTTCGCTGCAAACTCGAGCTCCGGCACCTTGGCTGGCGGGGCCGACGGCTCGAGCTGGAACACGTCGCCGCTCGCGCCGCCGCTCGGTGCCGGCGCCTCGAAAGGGTCCCCCAGCACCGCAAGCTCGCCGGCCGGCGCGACAGGCGCAGGCAGCTCTTCGGCGAGTGTTCCAAACGCCGGCAGCTCCTCAAACGGAGCACTGAGCGCGGGCGGCTCCTCGGCAGGTGGAACAACCGCGGCCACTTCCTCCTCGGGCGTGAGGATCGCGGTCGGGAGCATCACCCTGCCGGTCTGCACCGAGACAGGCTCGGGCAGCTCCACATCGAACACCTCGCTGCCCACGACCGGGGTCGGCTCCGGCTGCTCGGGCTCCGGTGCGGGAGCGGGCGGGCCGAACGGGAAGACCCGCGCGGGCGGCGTCGCGGCGACGGGAGGCTCGCTCCGATCGAGCGGCGCCGGTTCGTGGGCGGGTGAAGGAGGCATGACGAACGCCGGCGGCGGTGGCGCCGAAGCCGGTGGTGGGGGCAAGGTCATGAAGTCCGCGCGGGGCGGGACCTCCGCGGCGGGAGGTCGTCCGATAGCCCCCGGCGGCGGCGCGAGGTCGGACGCCGGCGGCGGGGTCATGGGCATCGGAGGCGTGCTCAGATCGAGCGGCGGCGTAGCGATGGACGCCGGCGGTATGAGCTCCACCGGCGACGGCGGGGCGCTCCTCAGCGGCGGCGACGGGGGCGGGACGGCGGTCGGGACCGCCCGCAGCGGCTCACCAAGCTCGGCGCCCGCCGCCTCGGCCGGGATCTTGAACCGGTCGCGCAGGGAGCGCGCCACGAGCTTCACCACGCCCTGCAGCGTCTCCTCGACGCCGACCCCGGTGGTGGCCACCGCCTCGTAGAACGGGGCGTTGAGCTCGTTGAGCAGCTCGTCGAGGTCCTCGATGCTCAGGACGTCCTGGAGGTCCCGTTTGTTGTACTGCAGCACGTGGGGCAGCTCGGTGAGCGAGAGCCCCTGCAGCGCCAGGTTGTCCTTCAGGTTCTCCCACGCCTCCCGGTTGGCGCGCAGCAGCTCGCGTTGGGAGTCGGCGACGAAGACCACCGCGTCCACGCCGCGCAGGACGACCTGCCGTGTGGCGTTGTAGTGCACCTGGCCGGGCACGGTGTAGAGCTGCACCCGCATCCGCATGCCGCGCAGGGTGCCCGCGTCCACCGGGAGGAAGTCGAAGAAGATGGTCCGGTCGCCCCCCGCCGGCACCACGACAAGCTCGCCCCGCGTCCCGACGGGGTAGCCGGCGTAGAGCGTGCGCAGATTCGTCGTCTTGCCGCCCAGTGGGGGGCCGTAATAGACGACTTTGGCGATGATCTCGCGCGCTCGCGGTCGGAATTGGACCATCAACCGGCCCGATCTCGTTTCCCACGTATGTTAAACCGAATCGGCACTCCTGCCAACGGGAACGCTTCCCGCACCGTGTTTTCGAGGTACCGGAGGTAGGAGAAGTGCAGCTTTCCCGTGCCGCTCACGAACAGCACGAAGCGAGGAGGCCCGCTCGCGGTCTGCGTTGCGTAGTACAGCCTCGGCGGCCGTTTGCCCCCGGGTGGGGGGTGGTGTTCCCAGGCAGGGCGCAGCACCCGGTTGAGCTCACCGGTGGGAACGCGGGTCTTGAACGCCTCGCCGACCTCGAGCGCCGCGGGCAGCAGATGGGCGACCCCAGCCCCTGTCGTCGCGGAGGCGAAGAGGACCGGCGTGTCCTTGAGGAACTTGAGGCGCTCGAGGACCCGCCGCTTGAGGCGCTCCCTCCCCTCGCGCCCCTCCTCGGCGATGAGGTCCGCCTTGTTGATCACGACGACGGCGCCGCGGCCGGCGTCGGAGACGTACCCCGCCACGTGGGTGTCCTGGGCCGTCAGACCCTCCCCCGCGTCAACCACCACGAGGCAGACCTGGGCACGCTCGATGGCGCGCGTGGCCATGATCACCGAGAGCACCTCGGGGCCCTTGTCCGTGCGCCCCTTGCGGCGGATCCCGGCCGTGTCGATGAGACGCACGGTGCGGCCGCCGCACGCGACAAGCGTGTCCACCGCGTCGCGGGTGGTGCCCGGCACCTCGGAGACCAGCACCCGCTCCTCGCCCAGTAAGCGGTTGAGCAGAGAGGACTTGCCGACATTCGGGCGACCCACGATGGCGACGGCCAGCTCGGCTTCCACTGCGGTCTCTTCCTGGGCGGCCGGCAACACCTTCTCGAGCTCCTCCCAGAGCTCCCCGATCCCGAGGCCGTGCTCCGCCGAGACCTCCACCACCGGGAAGCCGAGCTCCGCGAACTCCCCGGAGGCGTGTGCGGCGTCCCTGCGGTCCTGTTTGTTCACCGCGACCACGGCGGGCGTGCCGGCCTTGTGGAGCTGGGCGGCGATCTCGCGGTCGGGCGGCAACAGCCCCTGGGCGCCGTCCACCACCAGCACGACGGCATCGGCCCCCGCCACCGCCAGCAGCGCCTGCTCCCGCACCATGGCGGGGATCTCCGCCTCGCTCTCGGGCTCGAACCCCCCGGTGTCCACCACCACCAGGACGCCGCCTGCCGGGCGAGGGGCATCGGCCGCCACCCGGTCACGGGTGACCCCCGGGAGATTGTGGGTGATGGCGCGCCGCGCCCGGGTGAGGCGGTTGAAGAGCGTGGACTTGCCGACGTTGGGGCGGCCGACGATCGCGACGGTGGGGGGCATGCGGCCTACCCCCTCCCGCCGGCGCGCTGCAGGCACGCGGAGCGGAAGCTGCGGAAGAGGGCGACGTGGACTTGTTGAGATAAGTTCTCAGGATGCCACTGAACCCCCAGCACGAACCGGTCGCCCGTCTCGGGCTCGATCGCCTCGATCACCCCGTCGGGGGCGCTCGCGACCGCCGCCATGCCGTCACCAGGCACGCCAACCCCCTGGTGGTGGCGCGAGTTCACCGCGAAGCGCCCTCCCGCCGGCGCGAGGAAGCGCGCCTCGCCGGTCACGATCACGTCGTGGGCGAGGTGGTCCTTGGGCTCCGGAACCCGGTGCCCGGCCCTGCCGGCCCGCTCGAGGTCCTGAATGACCGTTCCGCCCGCCGAGACCGCGAGCAGCTGGCAGCCGTAGCAGACCGCCAGCACGGGCCAGGAGTCCAGTGCGGCCCGCCGCAGCAGCGCCAGGTCGAGGGCGTCGCGGGGAGGGTCCAGGTGCAGCTCCACGCCGGGCTCCGGCTCGGCGCCGAAGCGCCAAGGCTCCACGTCCGGCCCGCTGGTCAGCAGGAGCCCGTCGAACACCGCCTGCGGCGGGGCGGGGCCGGCCACGGTGGACGGCGTGACGAAGACGAGCTCTCCCTCCTCCCCGCCCGCCCGCGCCCAGGCGGCGCCGAACCTCTCGACCTCGAAAGGCCGGTGGTCGCAGTGAGAGACCAGCACCCGCACGGGTGCATTGTACGGCAGTCCGGGCTAAACCTTGAACTGTCAGCGAGAAGAGCCGCAACGCTCCGGTCGTGCCGAGGTGACTAACAGATTCTCGGCAGCTCGGAGCCCGCGAGCAGGTCCAGCGGGCGCTCGGTGTTGTAGAGCGTTCGCAGCACCACCGGCGCGCCGCCCGCCACCAGCGCCGCCACGTGGCCGACCCTCGCGGCCCCCGCCCCCAACGGGTGCCCGTTCAACACCTTGAGCACCCGGTCGGCGTCGCTCCCGGCGAGGAAGATCACCATCCGCCCCTCGCAGGCCACGTAGAGCGGATCGAGGCCGAGCAGCTCGCAGACGCTGCGAACCTGGGGGCGCACGGGGATCGCCGCCTGCTCCAGGACGACGCGCGCCTTTGCCCGGGAGGCGACCTCGTGGCAGGTGGTGGCGAGGCCGCCGCGCGTCGGGTCGTGCATCGCGTGGACCTCGGCGCCTGACTCCAGCACCAACTCCGCCAGGTCGGCGAGCGGCGCGCAGTCGGACCGCACCCCTTCGCCCGCCAGTTTGTGGCGGCACGCCATCACGGTGGCGCCGTGGTCGCCCAGCGGCCCGGAGACCAGGATGGCATCGCCGGGCACAACGCGGTGGTCGCCGACGTCGCGCTTCGGCGGCACAACGCCGAGGCCCGCGGTGACGACGTAGGCCCTGTCGCCCTTGCCGCGCGGCACGACCTTGGTGTCGCCGGCCACGATCGCCACCCCGGCCGCGGCCGCCGC
>JALHTD010000431.1 GCA_022865555.1 Thermoanaerobaculaceae bacterium
AAATAGTCTGCAAGGAGACTTATGAGAGCGATCACATACACAGAATATGGGCCCCCGGATGTTCTTCAGGTCACGGAGGAAGCAAAACCTACTCCCAAGGACGATGAGGTCTTGATAAGAATTCGCGCGGCTTCCGTCAATGCACTTGACTGGCGCTTAATGAGAGGCGGGCCGTACATCGTTCGCATACTGTTCGGGCTGCGCAAACCAAAGATCGCACGGCCCGGCCGACCCGGACGAGATGTGGCCGGCCAGATTGAAGCGGTTGGCAGGAACGTAACCCAGTTGAAACCAGGCGACGAGGTGTTCGGCGTGTGCCTTGGGGCCTTTGCCGAGTATGCGTGTGCTATTGAAGATAAATTGGCGCTGAAGCCAGCCAACATATCGTTTGAGGACGCAGCAGCCGTACCAGTGGCGGCAATCTCTGCCCTTCAGGGTCTTCGTGACAAGGGACGGATCCAGCGAGGCCACAAGGTTCTGGTTGATGGCGCCTCTGGTGGTGTGGGTACGTTTGCGGTCCAGATTGCCAAATCGTTCGGGGCTGAAGTCACTGCCGTGTGCAGCACGAGGAATGTGGACAGGGCGCGATCGATTGGCGCAGACCATGTCATTGACTACACGCGAGAAGATTTCACGAAAAGTGGGCAGCGGTACGACCTGATTCTTGCTGCGAACGCATTCCATTCGATCTTCGCGTACAGGCGTGCGCTGAGTCAGGACGGAACTTATGTCATGGCGGGAGGTGGTTGGGCTCAAATTCTCCAAGCTTTCTTACTGGGACCATTACTGTCACTGATTGGGACCAAGAAGATGTGCAACTTTATGGCGAAGATAAACCAGAAGGACTTGGTTCTTCTGAAAGAGCTTCTCGAAGCCGGAAGAATTGTACCCGTCATAGATAGGCGTTACCCGTTGAGCGAGGTGGCTGAAGCTATCGGATATCTGGAAGAAGGCCACGCGAGAGGCAAGGTAGTAATAACGATGGAACATTTTGGTGAAACCTAACAACGTCTTGCGCCCGACCGCCTCCTCGCTTCGCTCGTCGGCGGCGGGTGAAGGCGAGCGTTAGGCGCCTGGAGGTCGCTTGACCCTCTTCTCGGTTCGGTGGTTTGTGGTTGCGCTTCTTCCGGTTTCTGAGATCGCCCTTGCCATAATCAAGCGTTCGAATGCAAGCTCCGCCCAGGCTCAGGATCGTGGGTCAATGCGTGTGCTCTGGATCGCAATTGTGATCGGAGTCGGCTGCGCCATCGCGGCTCAGTGGGTACCCTCCGCTCGCCTCCATGTCCCCTCGCGCATTGTCAGCCCGGTGGCGTTGGTCCTGATAGTCGCAGGCCTGATTGTCCGGTGGGTTGCTATCCTGACGCTGGGTCGGCTCTTCACTGTGGACGTCGCGATCCAACTCGACCACCAGCTTGTCCAGACAGGTCTTTACCGCCTTGTCCGGCATCCCTCCTATGCGGGTCTCCTTATTGCTTTTCTCGGTCTTGGGTTGTTCTTCGTCAACTGGCTCAGCCTAGTCCTTCTGCTCGTGCCCATCACTCTCGCGGTCATGAACCGCGTGGTCAAGGAGGAAGGGGTGCTTCTACAGGCACTTGGTGCTCCCTACGCAGACTACTGCGCACGAACCAAACGCCTCATCCCCGGCATCCTCTAACATCATTGGAGTCCAGATGCCTAACCACTCGCTTACGGTACGAGTACCGTACGAGTACCGGGTATCACTATGTCACCATTTGGAAGACGCAAACAAACAATTAGTCCTTTTGTGACCCCGGGCGATCGGCCTGCTTGGGCCAGCTTCGTAGGCGAACACCAGAAGCGCGGCCTTGCTGTGGGACCTCGGAACGAGCTTGTTGATGTCCGCCTGGCGGCTCCCGATCGCTCCCACGAACACGGGCGGATCGGAGCGGTACGCCTCGGCGTGCGCGACGCTGATGCTCTCCTTGCGGACGTCCACACCGACGAAAAGAGTAGTAGCCTTGCGCATGGCTGACCTCCGGTCCGAAGTATCCGCTGGGGTCCAACGTGCGGCTCTGGTCCCAACCGGGCTAACCCGCGACCATGCCGGGGGTCAGCCTCTCTTCGCACCGGAAAGCATGATGTCTAGGCGGCAAATTTGAGTCCGCGCACACTTCAGCTGCTTAGTCTCGCCGTCGCGTGTGGGCTCGCACCAGTAGTGGCCCGCGCACAGGATGCAACGGTGCTCGTCGTTTTCATCGCACCGCCGCTCTTGCTCGTTCCGGTGATCGTGGCGGTCATCCGCCACAGATGGCTGCTCCACGGCAAACCGACGTTGCCCTTGTTCCGCACCGTTCTCGCGCTTGGCACCTTGGAATTCCTCCTCTGGCTGCTCGCCGCCTGGTTCGCCGCGGTCGTGTTCTTCCAGGGCAAGTGGGGCGCGGCTCTGGCGCTGGGCGCCGTATTGACTGTGATCCTGGCTTTGGATCGGCGCATCGGCGCGCCTCACAGGTCGTGGTTGTTCTCGCTAGCCTTCATGTCAGTCGTTCCTGGCGTATGGGTCGTCGTGCAGCTACTCTGGTATTGGCTCTTCTTGTTGTGGGGGCGCCTTGCCGCCTAACCCTGCGCTCAAACGGACGGGCCGGTATGCGGCTTCTACATGGGAAGCATCGGTACGGCCCGCCGGCTAGCTTGATGCGTTGAGGCTCGTGTGCCGACCCGAAAAGGGAGGCGGCGGTGAACGTCACGGAGATCTGGCGTTATCCGGTGAAGACGATGGCCGGAGAGAAGCTGCAACGGGTAGGGATCGGGCCTCTCGGTATCGAAGGTGACCGGGTGGTGCATGTCGAGGACGCGAGGGACCGAGTGGTCACGTCTCGCACGCATCCGCGCTTCTTGGGCCATAAGGGCTCGCTGGGCACGCATGGCGAAGTCATGGTGGACCGTCGGGCGTGGGACAGTCCAGAGGTCGCTGCCGAGGTTGTGGACATAGCCGGGCCGGGCGCAAAGCTGGTGCGCTACGACGGCGCCGAGCGCTTCGACGTGCTGCCATTGCTGGTACTCACCGACGGTGCGATCGCGGCCTTCGGCCACAACTATCGGCGCTTGCGACCCAACATCGTCATCGGCGGTGTCGAAGGGTTGACCGAACGCGAGTGGCCGGGCGCGTGCCTCCGGATCGGCAAAGTGCTCATCGGTGTCCAGGATCTGCGTCTGCGCTGCATCATGACCTCATACGACCCCGACACCCTGGTCCAGGAAAAGGAAATCACCCGCGGCATCTACCGTCGCTTCGAGGGCAAGCTAGCGCTCAACTGCTTCGTGATTGAAGGCGGGGAGATCGCCATCGGCGACGAGGTGCAGCTGGTGCGGGGGCGTGCTTGCGCGGACTCTGCAGCGTTCACCGAGTAGGCCGACCATCGCCGTGGGTTCTGACGGTCGCCCTCCCAACTGGGGCATGCAGCCGACCTTCGCGAAAATCGACAACCATCGGGCCTGAGCTATTCTCGGCGACGGCGTCGCGCTTCGGCAGAAATCGAACGTCCGCAGTGTTGTGGTAGCCGGCCCGGGTGCTCCGCGGGGGAGATCCGGCAGGGGCGGGGAGGGTCAGATGGGTCTGCAAACCAGGAAAGTGCAGAGGGTGGTCACGCCGCAGGAAGTCATGGAGGGGGCGGGCGTTCGCTTGAGGCGGAGCATCGCGACCCGCGAGCTCGACTACGTTGACCCGTTCCTCCTCCTCGATCACTTCGGGTCGGACAACCCCGAGGACTACGTCCGGGGGTTCCCGATGCACCCGCACCGGGGGATCGAGACGGTGACCTACATGCTGCGGGGGTTCGTCGAACACAAGGACAGCATCGGGAACGCCGGGCGCATCGGGCCCGGGGATGTGCAGTGGATGACGTCAGGGCGCGGGATCATGCACGAGGAGATGCCCCAGCCGGGCCCCGGAGGGATGGCCGGCTTCCAGCTCTGGGTCAACCTCCCGGCCAGGCTCAAGATGACGCAGCCGCGCTACCAGGAGGTCCCTTCCGCCCGCATCCCGGAGGTGAAGCGCGGGGACGGGACGCGCGTCCGGGTGATCGCCGGGGAGGTGGACGGTGTCACCGGGGCCGTGACGGAGATCGCGGCCGCCCCGGCCTACCTGGACGGTTACCTTCCGGCCGGCGTCACCTTCTCGCAACCGGTGCCGCGCGGGCACGCGGCTTTCGCCTACGTCTTCGAGGGGGAGGGCGCCTTCGGAGTTGGCGAGGACGATCAAGGCACATCTGCCGTCTCGCCGACGCTGCTGATCCTGGGGGACGGTGACGTCGTCACGGTCCGCGCAGCGGCAAAGCCGGTGAGGTTCCTCCTGGTCTCCGGAAAGCCCCTGCACGAGCCGATCGCCCGCTACGGGCCGTTCGTGATGAACACCCGCGAGGAGATCCAGCAGGCGCTCGACGACCTGCGCAACGGCACGTTCGTGCGCTGACTGGATTCTCGAACGTCAGGGGGCGCCAGGCACCGGAGTGCTCCCGAACCGCGTTGACTGCGCCGCCGTTTGTGCCTAACCTGCCTCGAGCCCCGATGGACGAAACCGCTCCGACCCAACCGGTGATCCGGCACGCCAGCGACCACTCCCTGCTGGTCTCCTTCGGCGAGGAGATCTCGCAGGCAGCCCATGGCCAGGTGCGCCGGCTGCTGCACCTCCTGCAGGCCGAGCCGCCCGCCGGGGTCCTCAACCTCCACCCGGGCTACGCCTCGCTGCTGGTGAGCTACGACCCGCTGCGCGTGGACCGCGAGGAGCTGCAGCGGGAGATCGAGCGCCGCCTCGCCGGGGCGGGGGAGGCCGGCCTGTCCGAGGCGCGCGTGGTGGAGATCCCGGTCTGCTACGGGGGGGAGTTCGGGCCGGACCTCGGCGACGCGGCGGCGGTCTGCCAGCTTCACCCGGCCGAGGTCATCCGGGAGCACGCAGCCGGCGACTACCTCGTCTACTTCCTCGGCTTCTCGCCCGGTTTTCCGTACTTGGGCGGGATGTCGCCCCGGATCGCCGCCCCGCGGCGTGCCACCCCGCGAAAGCGCGTGCCCGCCGGCAGCGTGGCCATCGGCGGAAGCCAGACCGGCGTCTACCCGACGGCATCCCCCGGGGGGTGGCAGCTGATCGGCCGCACGCCGCTCGGGCTGTTCGATGCGGGCAGGACGCAGCCGGCGCTGCTGGCCCTCGGGGATCGGGTGCGGTTCGTCGCGATCGGGGAGGAGGAGTACCGACGCGTGGCGGGCGAGGGGGAGGGCGCAGCCCGGGAGGTCAGGCCCGAGGGCGGGCAGATACGCGTCATCGAGCCGGGCTTTCAGACCACGGTCCAGGATCTCGGCCGTCCCGGGCACGCCCACATCGGCGTCTCGGCGTCGGGGGCGTGCGATGCCCTCTCCCTGCGCGTAGCCAACTGGCTGGTGGGCAACCCGGATGGCGCCCCGGCGCTCGAGAT
>JALHTD010000038.1 GCA_022865555.1 Thermoanaerobaculaceae bacterium
CGTCCCGTTCGAGAACATCTCCAAGCTCTGCCGCTTCAAGCATCAAGGTCTCAATGGGATCCCCTCGATCCAGGACTACCTGGACGGGATCGAGCGGTTTCACTTCGGCGGCACCTGCTACCCGAATAATTTTCACTTCTACCGGTTGCTCTGCACTCTGGGCTACGACGCCGCGCTCTGCGGGGCCGACATGCCGTCGGGCGAGGATGTCCACGCCGCGATCACCGTGGCTATCGAAGATCGCGACCTGCTGGTGGACGTCGGGTACGGTGCACCCTTTCTCGAGCCGCTGCCCCGCGATGTCGGGCACAACGTCGTGATCCCGTTCGGCCGAGATTGCTACGTGCTCAAGCCACGGGACGACCAGGGGCGCTCGCGGCTCGACATGTACCGCGACGGCGAGCTGATCCACGGCTACCTGCTCAAGCCCACACCGCGTCCGATCGAGCACTTCAGCGAGGCCGTGCGCGACTCCTTCCGCTCGAGCGCGACGTTTATGAACGCCGTCGAGCTCGTCCGGTTTTCGGACGCCGATTCGGTGGTCATCTACAACCTCTCCATCATCCGGTCGACCGCTGACCGGTTCTCCATCGAGCGCCTGCCCGACAGAGAGGCGCTCGTGCTGGCGATCGAGAGGGAGTTCGGGATCCCCGTGGCGATCGCGCGCGACGCCATCGCGGCGCTCGGTGCGCTCCGCGACGTGCACGGCTGAGGCGGGATCGGGCGGGCGGCCCGATGCCTCGTGGGTCGGAGGAATCCCCGGCTACTGCGCCCTGGCGGTCTCCAACAACAGCTTCAGCGGCCCGTAGCTGATCGTCGAGCAGATGTCGTAGACGGACTTGGTGAGCGTCGCATCGTGGCTGATGAGGGCGTGCTTGACCATGAAGACGTTGTAGTCCAGGTCATCGCCGCCCTGGTAGGTGGCCAGCACGCACCCCACGGCGCTCAAGCCAGCGAGAAACACCGTGTTGACGCCCTTCTCGCGCAGCACCTTGTCAAGGTCGGTCTTCTTGAACGCGTTCCCGTAGTTCTTGACGATCTTGGGGTCGTCGTCCCTGACGGCGACCGTTTTGGGGAACTCGAACGCCTCGGTGCCGGGCGCGGGCCCTTCCCCGGGCTCGGTGTGGTAGACGCGGATGACCGGGAAACCGTTGTCGCGGAACAGCGCGATAACGTGATTGATCATGTCCATGCCTACCTTCTTGTCCTTCTCGTCCATGTACGGCAGCCAGACGTTCTGGACGTCCATGACCACGAGCGCCGGCTTCATCTTGGGGGGCGCCGGCTTCTCCGCCGCGGAGGCAACGAGCGCGGACGACACCAGAAGCACGACTAGCGACAACACCACGATTCTCCTGTTCATGTCATTCCCTCCCCTGCTCCCGACTCACCTGTAGCGAGGCCCTGACCCTGGGTCTCTGGTAGATACAACCATGGCTCACACGATTGCACCCCTTGCTGCGTTTCGTACCTCGGTAGTGGAACGAACGCTCGGTCCTGGTACGAGCGACACGGGCGCCAGGTTCTGCCAGGGGTGCCTCCGCGCTTCGTCAGCGTGGGGCACGCCCTCCGGGCGTGCATGCCGGCGCGGAGCGCCGGCCCCACATTCGTTCTGCAAAGGGGGCGGGGCCAGGCCGCGCCCCGACTTCAGGCACTGTGGGATCCTTTCCCTCCCCGTCGCGTTGCTCAGGGTCAGGATAGGCTTACCGCTGCGCGAGCCCTCAGGATGACAGCGTTTGCTGCGGGCAGCGCTACAACTCCGCCTGGTCGAGGGCGTGGCGGCAGGCGCAATCGCCGTGCTCGGGGTAGTCGCGTACGAGCGCCGCGAAGAGGTTCCCCACCGTGTCGCCGTACTTCCTGATGTTCTCGATGACCTCCGTCGCCGTCACGGTGAGCTGCATTCCGGCGGCGAAGTTGCTGACGATCCCGACCGTGACGTAACAGATCGCCAGCTCTCTGGCGAGGACGCACTCGGGGTAGTTGGTCTGCCCGAGTAGGTGCCCGCCCAGCCGGCGGACCATCTCGACCTCGGCACGGGTCTCGAAGCGCGGGCCGTTCATGCAGACGTACGTCGCGCCGCTCTTGAGGCTGATCTGGAGCTTCTCGGCACTAGCGGCCAGCTGTTCGTGGAGCGTCCGGCAGTAGGGGTCCGTGACGTCCACGTGGGCCAGCCTCCCGTTCATGGGATAGAACGTTTCGGCGCGACCGTCGGTGAAGTTGAGGAACTGGTCGACGAGGACCAGCGTGCCCGGGCCCCAGGCCGCCACCAACGACCCGGACACGCTCGTCGCCAGGATGCGCTCGACCCCCAGCTCCTTCATGGCCCAGAGGTTGCCGCGGAAGTTGATCTCACGGGGCGAGATGGTGTGCCGCTTGCCGTGGCGCGGGATGAACACGACCTCCTGGTTCTCCATGGAGGCCAGCTCGACGTAGACGTTCCCGAACGGAGTGACCACCTCCTGCGGGCGGACCTCGGTTGCCCCCGGCAGAGCGTAAAACCCCGTTCCCGTGATGAATCCGGTCTTGGTCGCCATGCGCGCCCCTCCTTGCTACCTGCCGAGGAGAGAATAGAACGCCTGCCTGTACGACGGGTGGGCGATCCCGTGCTCGGCAAGGTCCTTGTAGAAGTCGAAGCCGAAGCCGCCGAACACGGCGTCGTAGAGGTCGCCGTCATCAAAGGGAGTCCGGCTTACGCCTCCCTTCTCCGGTGCGGTCGGGTCGTCCATGGCGTCTCTCCGAATCGCGTTGCTCGGAGCAGGGTACCAGCATATGGGCAGAGCTCCAGCGCGGTGGGATCGTTCTGCGCCGCTCTAGCGGGGCAACAGGGTGCCGGTGGACCGCCGGTGTCCTTCCCGACGAAGGCACGTGCTCTGGAAAGGGTATCCTTCCGAGCGCAGTTAGGTGCGAGGAGGAACGATGGATCGCAGGTCGTTCACACGCAGGGCTCTGTTTGTTCTCGTACTCGCCGTTTCGGTGGCGTTGGCCGCGCACCTGTCCGCGGTCGCGCCGTCCAGGCACCTCATGCTGCTGTATACGAACGACCTGCACGCCCAGCTCGACCCGATCGAGGCGACCTGGCTCCCGGCCAAGCCTCGCGTGGGCGGGATGGAGGCGCTCTCCGGCCTGATCGCGCGGCTTCGAGATGGCCGCCAGGACGTGCTCCTGGTCGACGCGGGCGACCTGGTCACCGGACCTGCCGTGTCCACCTTCACCCGAGGCGCAGCCCCGTTCGACCTGCTCGATGCCATGGGGTACGACGCCATGGCGATCGGCAACCACGAGTTCGACAACTCGGTCCCGCGGCTCCAGGAGATGATCTGGAACACGTCCGTGCCGGTGCTCGCTGCGAACATCTACTGGCGCGGCACGGACCACCGCTTCGCTCGACCGTACGTGGTGATCCGGCGCGCGGGGCTGCGCATCGCCGTGATCGGCGTGATCGGCTCGGACGCCGCTGTGGTCACGCTGCCCGCCCAGGTCGCCGACCTGGAGTTTTGCGACCCGGCGAAGGAGATCAGGCCGCTGGTCGAAACGCTGCGGCCCGAGGTCGATCTCGTGATCGTCCTCGCCCACGAGGGGAAGACCGGCCCGATGCAGGTGGACGCCGAGAGCCGCCCCGAGGTGCAGCGGGACTTCGACACGGACATCCGGCTGGCGGCGGCGGTCCCGGGCATCGACGTGCTCGTGGGCGGTCACGCCCACCGCGGGATCGACCCGCCCTACAAGGAACGCACCAACGGCACGATCATCGTCCAGACTTTCGGGCACGCCACGACCCTCGGGGTGCTCGACCTCACGCTGAATCCCGAGGGAAGGGGTGTGGCCTCCTATGAGGGCCGGCTCGAGCGGGTGTTGGTCGAGCGCGAGCAGCCGATGCCCGAGGTCGCCCGCCGCGCCGCCTATTGGCGCGGGGTGGTTGCGGCGATTGCGTCGCAGCCGGTTTGCCAAGCCACGGCGCGGATCACCCGGGACTATGCGAGGCCGTCGGCGCTCGGAAACCTCGTCACCGATCTGATGCGAGAGAGCACGCAGGCAGACGTGGCGCTGTACAACGCCGGCGGTCTGCGCGCGGACCTGCCCGCGGGAGCGGTGACCCGCGGCGACGTGACTTCGGTCCTGCCTTTCAACAACCGACTCGTCGTGCTGAGGCTGAAGGGTGATGCGATCCGGGCAGCGCTGGAGCAAGGGCTCTCCGAGGAGCACGGGATGCTGCAGCAGTCGGGGATGGTCGTGCGCTTCGACCCCCGCGCGCCCTCCGGCCGCCGCGTGGTCTCGGTCACCGTGAAGGGCAGGCCGCTCGACGACCATGCGACCTACACGGTAGCGACGATCGACTTCCTGGCCGATGGCGGGGACAGCTACGTGTCGCTGACCGGTGGGGAGAGGGTATCCACGAGCAGGGAGACGATCGGCACGGAGATGACGGACTGGCTGCGAGGGCGCGGCCGCGTCTCCCCCGTCTCGGACGACCGCACGCTCCCCGTTCCGGATTGATTCGGCATTTCACCGCTCAGGCGTGGAAACGAGCACGCGCGGAGCGCGTGCCCCACATCGGACCTGCACGTGTGGGGCGCGACCGCCGGGCAGAGAGAACCCAGGGCTACCGCGTGAACTGGGTGCGGCGCACGAACAGCACAACGGTGAAGGCCATGACGAGCACGGTCAGCGCTGCCGCCCCGGCCGCCCGGATGGGCACGCTGTCCCCGGACCCCAACTGGATCAAGGCCATGAGGGCGACCGCGGTGACCAGCAGGGCCTTTGGGGGAAGCGCGCCCCTCCATCGCACGCGATGGCGGAGCTCGATGATCTCCCGGATGGCGAGAGGCACCTGGACCCAGGGTGAACCCGGGGTACCGCTTCACGACCCCGGTCAGCGCAAACGCGGGAACGCTGCTCATCGCGGGCCTCCCTTCGTGCGCAACACACGCTCGAACACCTCGCGGATCTGCGGCTCCTCCAGCCCCTCGGCGGCGCTGTCAGCGAGGAGACGCGCGAGCGCCTCTAGGAAACGTTTCTCGGCCATGTCCTGCTTCCTTTTCTCCGGGATCTCCGAAACGAAGAACCCCTTGCCCGGCCGGGACCGCACCAGGCCCTCTCGCTCCAGGTCCTCGTACGCACGCTGCACCGTGATCACGCTCACCCGCTGGTCGCGCGCCAGGGCGCGGATGGACGGCAGCGGGTCGTCGCCACAAAGCTCCTGCGCCAGGATCTGCGCGCGGATCTGGCGCGAGATCTGCGCGTGCAGCGGCTCGGGCGACAGCTCGGACAGGTGCAGGAGCAGGTCCACTACCCCTCCCCACCCCGGTCGCACTCGACCACGACCGCGGTCCAGTCATCATCGAGGGCAGGGCCCGTTGCGCGCTGTGCCTCGTCGAGCACCTCGTCGAGCCACGGCTCCGCGGGGAGCGGGCGCGCGGGGTGCACGACCGAACGCACGAGAATCCCGGCCAAACCGTCGTATCCGAGGGGCTCGCCCGACGGCCGCAGCGCCTCCGGGATGCCATCCGAGAAGAGGAGCAGTCGCGAGTCTCGGTCCAGTTGGTGAGTGACGGACTCGTGGCGGAGCTCCGTGCGGATCCCGAGCGGGAGTCGCGGACCGGGGACCTCGAGCGCAGTCACGGGGCCGCGGCGCCGGACGACGAACGGGTCGGGCATCCCGGCGTTGGCAAGCTCCACGGTCCCGGTTGCGGGCTCCACGCGGGCGTAAGCAAGCGCCACGAACTGCGCCCTCCCGAGCTCCGCGCACAGGCGGCGGTTCAGCTCGCAGAGGGTGTCCGCCACCCCCCGCTCGGCGGCGATGAACGGGGTCATCGCCTTCACCGAGGCCATGACCAGGCTCGCGCCGAACCCCTTGCCGGCGACATCGGCCACGACGACACCGATGCTGCCATCGGCGTGGCGCAGCACGTCGTAGAAGTCCCCGCCCACGAAGCGCGCAGGGAAGCTGCGCGAGACGACCGTGAACCCCTCCCCTTCCACACGCGGCGGGGGTAGCAGGCGGCGCTGGATGTCGCGCGCCAGCTCCAGCTCGCGCAACGAGAGCTCCTGCTCGCGGAGGTTGTCGAGGAGACGGCGCTCGGCAAGCGCACGGCGCTGCTCGAAGGTCATCACGGCGACGCGGAACTCCGAGCCCGCCTCGCGCTCCAGCAGCCCCTCGTTCTCAAGCTCCTCGAGGGCCCGGCGGACATCCTGAACACCGACGCGGTGCTCGCGCGCGACCCGGTGCGTCTCAGGGAGCGGGCAGCCTTCCTGGAGATCCCCGGTCAGGATCTTCCCGCGGAGTTGCCGCGCGATCTGGCTCCGCATCGGCTCCGGCGAGTTCTCGGTCAAGTGGAGCAGCATGGGCACCGTCCTCTCTGTGTATATACACTATATACAGTCGGAGGTTTTGTCAAGCCCCCCGACAAATGCATCCATTCGGGGGCGACTTTCCAACGTATCTCCTTCCACAAAGAACACTTAGCGTTGAAGACGCGCTCCGCGCGCCTGCAGGCACCGTGCCCGCCCCCTATGCCAGGGAGGAAAGCTCGTGCGCGACTGAGGGCGGCTGCGCCACGTCAAAGACGACGCGGGCCGGGCGCCCTCGTCCGGCCTACTGTGAACGGGGGGGTAGAAGAAAGAGGGGTGGCGGCCAAGCTTCTTCTTGCGGGGCGCCCAGCCCGTTCATCCCCTGGCTTGACAGCGTCATGTCGCGGCCCTAGGTTCCGGGCCAACCCGGAGGTCGTCATGTCCACGAACCAGGAGCTCCACGTCGTGGTCGGCGCCGGCCAGGTCGGGCCTTTCCTGGCCCGGCGGCTCCTCGCCGGCGGCAAGAGGGTCCGGCTCGTGCGCCGGTCGACCGCAGCCGTGAATCTCGAGGGCGTGCAGCTGCACCGCGCCGACGCCGGCGACGCGGCCGCTGTTGCCGAGGCGGTGCGTGACGCGATGGCGGTCTACCACTGCATGAACCCGGCCTACTCCGCGGCGGTCTGGGCCGCAGACCTGCCGCGCATTCAGGCGAACCTGGTCGCCGCCTGCGGCAGGGCGGGCGCGCGCCTCATCGTGCTCGACAACCTCTACGCGCTGGGCAAACCTGCCGGCAGGCAGCTCAGCGAGGCGACGCCGCTCGCTCCATGCTCGAGGAATGGCGAGGCCCGTGCGAGGGTCCACCGGGATCTCGAGGACGCCGTCCGGCGCGGCGACGTCCGCGCGGTGACAGGTCGCGCAAGCGACTTCTACGGCCCGGGCGGCGTCTGGACCCAGTTTGCCGATCGATTTTTCCGGCCGGCATTCGCCGGGAAGCGGGTCGTCATGCTGCCGAATCTCGACCAGCCCCACACGTACCACTACATCCCCGATGTCGCCGCCGGCCTCGCCGCGCTCGGTCAGGACCCCGGCGCCGAGGGGACGTTCATGCTCCCCTGCCGGCCGGCGGTGACCACGAGGGAACTCGTCGCCCGCATCGCCGCCGCGCTCGGCCGGCCGATCGCCGCCTCGCAGATGCCGCCGCTGCTCGTCGCGCTCCTCGCCCTCGGCATGCCCATCCTGCGTGAGATGAAGGAGATGGCCTACCAGTGGGAGGAGCCGTTCGTCGTCGACGACGCGAAGTTCCGCGCCCGGTACGGGGACCCCTCCACGCCCGAGGAGGCCGCAGCGAAGGCGACCGTCGAGTGGGCAGCGGCGACCTACGGCGCCGGCAAGGCGGGCCTGTCCTGACGTCGGTCTGAGCAGGCGTGGCGCGCGTGCTCCACAATCACGCTGCAGGCACGAAATCCCCTACGCCCTGAGCGCGGCTTTGATGCGCGCCGGCGTCATCGGGAGCTGCGCGAACCTCACGCCGACCGCGTCGAAGATTGCGTTGGCGATCACCGCACCCATGCCGACGATCGGCGGCTCGCCGCACCCAGACGCCGGCACGCCGGGGTTCTCGATCAGCACCGTCTCGATCTTCGGAAGCCAGGAGAAGCGGGGTATCTCGTAGGTGTCGAAGTTCCGGTTGAGCACCTCGCCGCCCGAGAAGCGCACCTCCTCGGTGAGCGCGTAGCCCAGGCCCATCGTGATGCCGCCCTCGATCTGCTGCCGCGATCCCTCCGGGTTGACAATGACACCCTCGTCCTGCGCCAGCACGACACGCTTGACCTGCACGCGCCCGGTGGCCCTGTCCACCGCGACCTCGGCGCACGTCGCCACGTACGTGCCGAGGTAGATGGCGCACGCCACGCCCACCCCGCGCCCGCTCGGCGCCCGCTTCGGCGTCCACCCGAACCTGTCCGTGGCGGCCTTGAGCACCCTGAGCATGCGCTGGTCGGAGAGGTTGCTGACGCGGAACTCGACCGGGTCCACCCCGGCCTCCGCCGCCATGACGTCGATGTGCGACTCGCGCGCGAAGGTGTTCGTGTTTACCGAGGGCGCCCGCCAGGGGCCGACGCCGAACGGGTGGAGCCCCGGCGGTTGCTGCCCCTGCCAGCCACCCGATGAGACGGTGCGCTGGTTCGGGACGTCGTAGAACTGCTTCGCCTCGCGGTCCCCCGCGCAGTAGACCTTGTAGTCCCAGAGGCAGATCTTGCCGGCGCTCGTCAACCCCGACTGGATCTTCACGACCGCCGCGGGGCGGAACGTGTCGTAGAAGAACTCCTCCTTGCGGTCCCAGACCACCTGCACCGGCTTGCCGACGATCTTCGCCAGGCGCGCCGCCTCGACCGCCTGCCTGGCCCCTGTCTTCCCTCCGAAACCGGCGCCGACGTAGGGTGTGATGACCCGGACGTTGGCGGGCGCAAAGCCCGCCCCCTCCGCGACCTGCGTCTTGACGATGAACGGCGCCTGGGTGGAAACCCACACCGTGACCTTGCCGTCCTCGATCTTGGCGACGGCCGAGTGCGTCTCCACGGTCGCGTGCGAGACGTAGCTGTTCAGGTATGTCCCGTCGAACACCGACGCGGCGAGCTTGACGCCCTCCTGGAGGTTGCCGCTCTCCGCGATCACCCGGCTTTCCGGAGCGGCCTTGATGAGGTGGTCGAAGATCGTCGTGTCGTTCACGGCCGCCACAGGCACGTCGAACTGCGCCTTCACGAGCGCCAGCGCCTGGTCGGCCACGTCCGGACGCTCGTGGAGCACGGCGACCAGGTCGCCGTCCCGGACCACCCTGGCGCCCGCGATCTTCTCGGCACCGCTGGTGTCAACGTCCCTGAGCTTCGCCCCGTGCGCGGGGGGCCGCACGATCCGCGCGTGCAGCGTGCCCGGGAACCCCATGTCGGCGGCGTACCTGGCCTTGCCGGTCACCTTCTCGAGGGCGTCCTTGCGCGCGACGCTCTTGCCGACCACGGTGTAGTCCGAGACCGCCTTGACGGGGACCTTCTCGAGGTGCCGCTCGATGCGCTTGCCCTGCACGAGCTGCGCGTAGGTGACGCTTGCCCCCCGGTTCCGCGAGTCGGTGACGATGCCGTCCTTCACCGAAAGGCGATCGACTGGCACCTGGAGCTTCTCGGAGGCCAACTGCAGGAGCACGGCCCTCGCCTCGGCCACCGCGGCACGCAGCACGGGGCCGAACTGCCGAACGGTGAGGGAGCCGAAGGTGCCCATGTCCCACGGGCAGAGCTCGGTGTCCCCCATGACCATGTCCACTGTGTCGTAGGCGACGTCGAGTTCCTCGGCGCACAGCTGCGCGAGCGCCGTCTTCGACCCCTGGCCGAGCTCGACCTTGCCGACGAAGCACGTCGTCCGGCCGTCCGCGCCGATCCGGAGGTAGGCGTTGAAGTCGGTCGGGTAGCTCGGGCGAGGCGGGATCCGCTCCGGCTCCTGGAAGGAGAGCAACGGGTCCGCGCGGAACAGCACGACGAGTCCCGAGCCCGCCAGCGAGACGATGAAGTTGCGACGGCTGAGGTGGAACACGCCGTTCATCGCGCACCTCCCGCTGTGGCCGCCGCGGCGGTCTCGATTGCCTCGAGGATGCGAGTGTGGGAGCCGCATCGGCAGAGGTTGTCGTCCATCGCCTGGACGATCTCGGCGCGCGTCGGCCGCGGCTTCCTGAGCAGCAGCGCGTAGGCGTTCATGACCATCCCCGCCGTGCAGTAGCCGCACTGGAACGCGTTGACCTTGAGAAACGCCTGCTGCAGCGCGTGGAGCTGGCCGTTGCGGCTCAGGCCCTCGATGGTAAGCACCTGCTTCCCGGCGACGTCCTTGACCGGCGTCGAGCAGGAGCGCACGGCCTCCTTGTCCACGATCACCGTGCAGGCGCCGCAGAGGCCCTCGCCGCACCCGTACTTGGTGCCTGTCAGCCCCAGGTCGTAGCGCAGCACCCAGAGCAGCATGCGCTCGTCGTCCACCGTCACCTGCGTGGGCTTGCCGTTCAGTGTGAAGGAAACGGCTCGCGTCATGGCCGGGCCTCCCTCAACGGTCTCATCGCTCGTCACGCGGGCCACCAGGCCCGCATGCGCTAAGGACTTACAGCAGCGTGATACGCCCGGCGGGCAGCATTGTCAACGAACGCGCCATATTCGATACGTTGTCTCACTTACGAACAGACGCTCGAGAATGGGCTTGGGCACGCCGCGCCTCTACCCCTACTGCTGCCTCCTTTCCGCACGCACGCCCGGCCACCGTGAGGGGTGCGTAACCTCGGTGGCTTGCCAGGCAAAAAGCCGTGTGACGGGGGGACGCACATGCCACACGAATCACGGTTCTCAGGATTCCGGAATGAAGGATGGCGCAGTGGGATTCTCAAGAGCGTGAGTGGCTCCAGGACCCTTCCGCTGGCCGTGTCGTTCGCCATCGTCATGGCGGGCATCTTCCTGGCCAAATCGCTGGTCAACCGCATCACCGGGGCGGCCGAGGCTTCGGCG
This sequence comes from Thermoanaerobaculaceae bacterium, assembly GCA_022865555.1. Classification (GTDB taxonomy): domain Bacteria; phylum Acidobacteriota; class Thermoanaerobaculia; order Thermoanaerobaculales; family Thermoanaerobaculaceae; genus RBG-13-68-16. The sequence goes on from JALHTD010000038.1 coordinate 10,818, forward strand.
CCGGCGTCCCACTCCACCCAACCATCCAATAGGAGCGACTCCATGACCCCGAGATACTCCAAATCCGACTACGACATCACGCCTCTCTCGCGCGACCAGGTGGCCACACTGGCCGCCAAGCTCGACCCCGAGGCGTACCGCGTCACGCAGAAAGCCGGCACCGAACCCGCGTTCTGCGGCAACCTCGTCGACAACCACAAGGACGGCGTGTACGACTGCGTGGTCTGCGGGCTGCCGCTCTTCTCGAGCCAGAACAAGTTCAACTCGGGAACCGGTTGGCCGAGCTTCTACCAGCCGTTCGACCCGGAGCACATCGTCAGAAAGGCGGACACGTCGCTGTTCATGGCCCGCACCGAGGAGCTGTGCGCGCGCTGCGGTTCCCACCTCGGGCACGTGTTCGAGGACGGCCCGCCGCCCACCGGGGAGCGCCACTGCCTCAACTCGGCTGCGCTGAAGTTCTACGAGAAGGGCGCGCCGCTGCCGCCGGAGAGCCAGCCCGCCAAGCTCGAAACCCAGTCCGCCACGACCGAAGGCCGGTCCGCTACAACCGAGGTGGCGTATTTCGCGGGTGGCTGCTTCTGGGGCGTTCAGCACTACTTCAAGCAGGGGCCCGGGGTAATCGACGCGGCCAGCGGCTACATGCAGGGGCACGTGGACCATCCTACCTACAGGCAGGTCTGCACCGACACCACCGGCCATGCCGAGACGGTCAAGGTCGTCTTCGATCCCCAGCGCATCGCGTACCGGCGCCTGTTGGAAGCGTTCTTCGTCATGCACGATCCGACGCAGGTCAACCGGCAGGGGCCGGACCACGGCGAGCAGTACCGCTCTGGGATCTGGTACGTGAACGACGAGCAGAAGCGCGAGGCCGAGGCCTACATCAAAGAGCTCCAGGCCGCCGATCGCTACGAC
>JALHTD010000432.1 GCA_022865555.1 Thermoanaerobaculaceae bacterium
ACCACCGCCATGCGCTTGCGCTCGGTCGGATGCCGGGCGATCGGGGCGTCCACGACGCCCTCGTCGGATTTGGGGCTCCCGTACACCACGGCCAGGTAACGCTTGTCGGTGGTGCGCCAACGGAACGAGAGCGACAGGGCCCGGTGGGCAGCGTCGCTCTTGGCGGCGATCAGCACGCCGGACGTGTCCTTGTCGAGGCGGTGCACGATCCCGGGCCGCTCCACGCCACCTATGCCCGAGAGATCGCGGCAGTGCGCCAGCAGCGCGTTCACCAGCGTGCCGTCCGGGTTGCCGGCGGCGGGGTGGATCACGAGCCCGGCAGGCTTGTTGATCACGATCAGGTGCTCGTCCTCGAAAAGGTCATCGAGCGGGATCTCCTGCGGCACGAGGTCGGATGGAGTCGCAGGCGGGGGAACGACCACGACCTCGTCACCGGGCTGGAGGAACTGTGCGGGCTTGGTCGGCGCGCCGTTGCGGGTGACGTGCCCCTTCGAGATCCAGCGGGCAACCTGCGAGCGCGACCAGCCGCGGCCGGAGGCGGCGAGGAACCGGTCCAGCCGCAGCCCCGCCGCCTCCCGCGGCACCACCAAGACGATCGCTTGCTCGTTCGGTGTCAAGGCCGCAACCCCGCTGGACGGGCCGACAGCCGACAGCTGACAGCTGACAGCCGAGACGACGATCGACGATCCCGGCCGCGACCAGCCGCCCCGGCCGTCGGGAACCCCTTGCTCGCTCGTCCCACCATGGCTGCTCCTCACGCTCCGGGTGCGTCTAGCTGTGAGCTGTCCGCTGTGAGCTGTCAGCTCGCTTCTGGTGGTGGGCCCAGATCATGATCCCGATTCCCGCCGGCACCATGACCGCCGCGATGGCCTGGCTGGTGGAGAGCATCCCCCCGAGCACGAATCCGCGGTCGGGGTCCCCCCTGAAGAACTCGATCACGAAGCGGGCCACGCCGTACGCCACGAGGTAAGCGCCCAGCACCGAGCCGACGGGGAGGCGGCGGCGGAACAACCAAGCCAGGAAGAAGTAGTTTGCCAGGTTGAAGGCGGCCTCGTAGAGTTGCGTCGGGTGCAGCGGCACCCCCAGGGGCGTACCCGAGATCTCGTTCGCGAGGGGGTCGGTGAAGACCACGCCCAGGGATGTGCTGCAGGCCCGGCCGTAGCAGCAGCCGGCCGAGAGGCACCCGAGGCGCCCGAAGAAGTGGCCGAGCGCCGCCGACGGCGCCAGCACGTCGGCCACCTGGAAGAAAGGCAGCTGATAGCGCCGCAGCAGCACTACCGCCGCCACGACCGCCGCGACGAGACCACCGTAGAAAACACCTCCGGCCCGCAGCAGCCCCCACAGGCCCGACAACGAGCTCAGGTAGGAGGGGTCGGTGATGGCAAGCAGGATCTTCGCGCCTGCCAGGCCGCACAGCACGACCCAGGCGCCCAGGTCCAGGACGTGGGTGCCCGACAGCCCGACGAGACGGGCGCGGCGGCTGGCCAGGAAGATCGCGAGGATGATGCCCGAGTAGAGCAGCACACCGTAGGTGGGGAGCCGAAAGAAGCCGAGGTCAACGAGGACGGGGTGCACGCTTCTCCCTCAGTTGCGTGAGGATCTCGGCGAGGATCACGCAGCAGGCGCCCACGGAGATCGCCGAGTCCGCCACGTTGAACGCCGGCCAGTGGTGCTCACGGCCTCCGGTGACCAGGTAGAAGTCGAGGAAGTCCACGACCTCGCCCCGGAGGACGCGGTCGATGATGTTCCCGATCGCCCCGCCCAGCACGAGTGCGAGGCCAGCGCCTGCGAGCCCGTCGCCCCCGGCGCGGGTCAGCTGCCACGCGACGAAGGCCACGATCCCCGCGACGAGGGCCAGAAGGACCAGCTGCACCGTCGGTCCCGAGGCCCCCAGGATGCCGAACGCGATGCCGCGGTTGCGCGCGTGCACAAGCCGGAAAAGCCCGGGGATGATCTCCAATTCGGTTCCGAGCGGGTAGGTCGCGATGAGCCACGCCTTGGTGAGCTGATCCAGGGCAACCACCGCTGCGGCCAGCCAGAGCGCGCCGCGGAGCCTGATCATGCCTGCCGCTCCCCAAGGCTGAGCACGACCTCCAGGCACCGGGCACAGAGCTCGGGGTGCTGCGGGTGCCCCACAGGCTTCGGCCACACCTGCCAGCAGCGCGGGCACGTCGTGCCCTCCACGCGGCGAACGCCCACGGTGAGGCCGGGGTAGGCCTGCGATGCCGTCGTCCCCTCGCCTCCCGTTACCTGGGAGACGATGCAAAGTTCCTCCAACGTCGCGCGGCAGGCCGCGAGATCCGCGTCCAGGCCGGTGCGCTCGCCGCCCAGCACGAGCTCGGCTTCCAGCGACTTGCCGAACTCGCCTGCCTGCCTGTGGATCTCGAGCTCTTTGAGGATCTCATCCCTCAGGTTGAAGAGGCGGGCGAACGTCGAGTCGCTCGCGTTGTCGTCGGGCACGTCGGACAACAGGTCGAACGTCTCGAGGTGCACCCGGCCCCGCGTTTCCCCGGGGAGGAAGTCCCACACCTCATCGGCCGTGAACGGGAGCACCGGCGCCATCGCCGTTGCGAGCATTCGGGCGAGGCGGTAGAGCACCGTCTGCGCGGAGCGGCGCAGCGGTGAGGAAGGACTGGAGCAGTACAGCCGATCCTTGAGGAAGTCGAGGTAAACGGCTGACAGGTCCACTGCGCAAAAGTTGTTGAGGGCGTGGTAGAAGACGTGAAACCCGTAGTCGCGGTACGCCTGCTCGATGCGCGCCGCGAGCTGCTTGCCGCGGCGCAAGAAGTGGACATCCACCGGCTGGAGCGCATCGAGCGGCAGCGCATCCCGGCCGGGGTCGAAGTCGGAGAGGTTGGAGAGCAAGAAGCGCGCTGTGTTGCGCACCTTGCGGTAGGCCTCCGCGGTGCGGGTAATCGCCTCCTTGGAGACCGGGATGTCCTCGCGAAAATCCACCGATGCGGCCCAGAGGCGCAGGACGTCGGCTCCGACCTCTTTGATCAGGTTCTGAGGCGCGATCACGTTGCCGAGCGATTTGGACATCTTCCTGCCGGTGGCGTCGAGCACGTGGCCATGAACCACGACTGCCCGGTAGGGCGCGGCGCCATGGGTCACGACACCGACCAGGAGCGAGGACTGGAACCATCCGCGGTACTGGTCGTGGGCCTCCAGATACACGTCGGCAGGCCAGCTGAGACCCGGGAAACGGCCGTTGTCGCACACCGCGAGGTGCGAGGCGCCGGAGTCGAACCAGACGTCCAGGATGTCGCGCTCCTTCTCCCAGGCTGTTCCGCCGCACTTCGGGCACGCGAGGCCCGCGGGGATGAAGTCGGCGAGCGGCCGCGCGTACCAGGCGTCCGCGCCCTCCGTCGCGAACAGCTCCTCGACGCGGGCGAAGAAGCCGCGGGTCGCCTCCTGGTCCGAGCCATCCGGCCAGACCGAACGGCAGGACGCGTTGGCACACACCAGCACGGTGATGGGGGAGCCCCACCGGCGCTGCCGCGAAACGCACCACTCGAAGCGGTTCTCCACCATCCCGGCGATGCGCGCCTCGCCCCAGGGCGGGATCCACGTCGCTTTTGCGATCTCGGCCAGGGAGCGCGTCCGCAGGTCCAGACGCGCGTGCGGTGCGGCGTCCTCGGTGAGAGCGATGAAGTACTGCTCGGTGGCGCGGAAGATCACAGGGTTCTTGCACCGCCAGCAGTGCGGGTACTCGTGCTCGCCCTCTCCCCTGGCCAGAAGCGCTCCGAGGCGGGCGAGCTCCTCGGTGACCCTTGGGTTCGCCTCGAAGACGTGCACGCCGGCGAGGTCCGCAACCTCGGTGGTGTAGCGGCCGGCCTCGTCCACCGGTGAGACGATGGGGATCCCCTCGACCTTGCCGGTGCGGAAGTCTTCCTGGCCGTGGCCGGGGGCGGTGTGCACCAGGCCGGTGCCGGTGTCCAGCGTGACGTAGTCGGCCGGCACGACGACGAACGCCTTCGCGCCTTCGGGCAGCCGGGCGACCCACCCCGCGGCCAGCGGGTGGCGGTAGCGAAGGCCGAGCAGCGCAGCACCTTGGGCGCGCCCCGCCTCCTTGCCTTTGAGCTTCGCGGAGGCGAGCACCGCCGGGGCGAGCGCCGCCGCGGCCACCACACCGCCGCGCTCGGTCTCGAGCAGCACGTACTCGGCCTCGGGGTGGACCGCGATCGCCAGGTTGGACGGAATCGTCCATGGGGTGGTGGTCCAGATGGCGAACGACGCCGGCCCCTTGCCCTTTGCTCCGAACGCCTTTCGCACCGCCGCGGGGTCGTCGGCCGGGAAGGCCACCCAGATCTCGGGGTCCCTGCGCGGCTGGTACTCGAGCTCCGCCTCGGCCAGGGCGGTGCGGCAGTGCCAGCACCAGCGGATCGACTTGCGCTCACGGTACAGGAGGCCCTGCTCGATCACCTTGCCGAGGGCGGCTGCGATGTCGGCCTCGTAGCGCGGCGACATCGTCAGGTACGGCTGGTCCCACGTGCCGAACCCACCAAGCCTGCGGAACTCCTCGCGCTGGATGCCCACGTAGTTCTCGGCGTATGCGCGGCAGGCCGCACGGATCTCCAGGTCGGACATCCCGAGCTTCTTCGGGCCCAGCTCGCGGTCCACCTTCTGTTCGATGGGGAGACCGTGGCAGTCCCACCCGGGCACGTACGGAGCATCGAACCCCATCATGGTGCGCGTGCGCACGACGAAATCCTTGAGGATCTTGTTGAACGCGGTCCCGAGGTGGATGTGCTCGTTGGCGTACGGGGGACCGTCGTGGAGCACGAAGCGCGGTGCGCCTGCCCGGGCGGCGCGGATCTGTCCGTAGAGGTCCTGCTCCTCCCAGCGGGCGAGCCGCTCGGGCTCCCGGCGCGCGGCGTCCGCGCGCATCGGGAACTCGGTCCTGGGAAGGTTCAGCGTGTCCTTGTACATGCCATGTCCCCTCGCGCCCACGCCTGCGGCAACGCGAAACAGCCTAAATTACGCATGATGGGCGGTCCCGTCAAGCGGGGACGAGGCGAGCAACCTCCTCGATGACCTGCTGGAGCGAGAAGGGCTTGGTGATGTACGCCGCCGCGCCGAGTTCCTGGCGGCGGCGCACCTCGGCGGGGAGGGAGTGGACGGTGAGGAACACCACCGGCGTGCGGCAGTGGCGGGGGTCATCACGGAGTTTCTCGGCAAGCTGGAACCCATCAGTGGCGGTGGGCAGCGACACGTCCAGGATGAGGCGCTGCACCTGTGTGCCCTCGAGGATCGCCATTGCCTCTTCGGCGCTGGCCGCCTCGAGAGCGACGTAGCCGGCGCGCCGGAGCTTGAACGCGAGGATGCGCAGGATGTAGGGCTCGTCGTCCACGATCAGCACGTGTGCCGCCATGGCGCAAGTATAGGAGCAGGGAGAAACCTCGAGGCAAAAAAAGGGAAAGGGGAAACGGCAGACCAGCTGCTCTCGGTTTGGCGTCTTCCCTCTGCCCTTTGCTCTCTTCCCTTTCTTTCAGGTTTCGAGGATGACGACCGCGACCGCCACGCCCCCGGTGTGGGTAATCGAGAGGTGGA